>JAYYJN010000071.1:0-7457 GCA_036146215.1 Planctomycetota bacterium | reverse complement strand
TGAAATGTGGTTTTATGCATGGATCTTATAATACCACGTTCTCAACTTGCTTTTTCCAACGTCATCCGAATATTAAGGGCTACTGCACTGAAATGGTTGCACGGCTGGACCATGGTCGAGGCGATCGCATGACGTAATAATGTTAAGTTACTCCGCCGGTCAAACTGGCGAAATCTACCAACATTCACGATTCACGCTCCCTACGGTTTGCCTACGATGCCTTTTGAATTGGTCAGTCCGTTTCAGCCAGCAGGCGATCAGCCCACCGCCATCGACGCGCTCGTCCGTGGGCTTCAAAGTGGCTCGCGCGATCAGGTACTCATGGGGGTTACCGGATCGGGTAAGACATTCACCATGGCGAATGTTATCCAACAAGTCCAGCGGCCTGCGCTAGTGCTCAGCCATAATAAAACCCTCGCCGCTCAACTCTATGGTGAGTTTAAAGAATTTTTTCCCCAGAATGCTGTGCATTATTTTGTTAGCTATTATGACTACTATCAACCCGAAGCCTATATTCCGCAACGCGACATCTACATCGAAAAAGACGCATCGATCAATCAGCAGATAGATCGGTTACGGCTAGCGGCCACCAGTGGATTGGTAAGTCGTCGAGATGTGATCGTGGTGGCGAGCGTCTCTTGTATTTATGGTTTGGGATCCCCGGATGATTATCGGGACATGATGGTGCATCTGCAGCAAGGAGACGTCTTTGACCGAGACGAAATCCTTTCCAGGTTTGTTTCTATTCAATATGAGCGGAACGATATTGAATTCGCGTCGGGAAAGTTTCGCGTGCGTGGTGACTGTGTTGAGATCTGGCCATCCTATGAGGAATTTGCATATCGCATCGAGTTCTGGGGAGATGATATCGAGCAACTGTCGTTGATCAATCCGACAAGCGGAGAGGTAATATCAACTGAAGAGGAACTCTATATTTACCCATGCAAGCATTTTGTGCTCCCCCAGGAGCGGATTGCCGGCGCGGTGGAAGATATCAAAAACGAACTTGAAGAGCGACTCGATCAACTGAAGGGTCAAGGTAAATTGCTGGAGGCGCAGCGACTCTCTGCCCGCACCCGTTTCGATATCGAAATGCTTCAGGAGGTCGGTTATTGCCCCGGAATCGAAAACTATAGTCGCCCTCTAAGCGGTCGGGACCCCGGATCGACACCCGATACGCTTTTCAACTTTTTTCCTGAGGACTATCTCTTGTTTGTCGACGAATCGCATGCGACCGTGCCTCAGGTGCGGGCGATGTATGCAGGCGATCACAGTCGTAAAAGCACCCTGGTGGAACATGGATTTCGCCTGCCCAGCGCGATTGACAATCGCCCGATTAAGTTCGCCGAGTGGGAAAAAAAAATCGGCCAAGTAGTCTACGTGTCCGCAACACCGGGGCCCTACGAACTGGAACAGACCGGCGGGGAGATTGTGGAACAGGTCATTCGGCCGACTGGTCTACTCGATCCGACGATCGAGGTCTTCCCCGCCCGAGGTCAAGTGCAACATCTACTGGCTCAAATTCAGGAACGCGCATCGCGCAGCGAGCGGGTCTTAGTGACCACGCTCACTAAACGTCTGGCAGAAGACTTGTCGGCATACCTGAACGAACGCGGCGTGAATTGCAAATGGCTACACAGTGAATTAGATGCATTCGAGAGGGTTGAACATCTCCGGGAATTGCGGGAAGGCACCTTTGATGCGCTGGTGGGTGTAAATCTTTTAAGAGAAGGTCTCGATTTACCTGAGGTTTCGCTAGTCGCGATTCTCGACGCTGACAAAGAGGGCTTTCTTCGCAGCGAAACGTCACTGATGCAGACGATCGGTCGCGCGGCCCGAAATACCAATGCTAAGGTTTTGCTCTATGGCGATAAAATGACGAGTGCCATGCAAAACACGATTGAGGAAACCACGCGCCGCAGAGAACTTCAGGAAAACTACAACACAACGCATGGAATCACACCGGAGACGATTCGCAAAGAGGTACGGGCAGGCATCGAGGCAGCGGCTGAAGCGCACGCACGCGCTAATGCCGCCGCTGGACGAAAAGAGGAGATGGAAATCGTAACCGAGGAATACATTCAAGAGCTTGAGGCAGAAATGCTCACCGCTGCGGAAAATCTAGATTTTGAAAAAGCAGCACATCTTCGTGATCGCATTTCCAATCTGGAAGATTCCGTGGGTGAACCCCTATCTGCCGTCGAAGAAAAAACAAAGTCCAGGCAGCACAAAAAAAGGCGCAAGAAAGTTGGTCGCGTTCCCCGCCCCAAGAAACAAATTTAACCCATCAGTCCAAGTGCGCTTTGCGAATAGCCGTCAAGCTTCCCAGGGCTGGCTTCGCCTCGGCTCTGGCATCAATCAGCCCTCCGTGTGGCAGGGCGTGAGGATGTGCATCGTAAAGTTGATCCCACATGATGCCTTGCACCGCCTGCTTGCCTAGCAAGATAGGCACATAATCACGGACCCATTCTTCCTGTCTTTCGACCGTCCAAACATCTGGATGCGGGAGCGATTCCGAATTGGCATGTGGATCGTCACCTTCGCCACCCGGGACCACTAAAGACACCAGCAACGGCATTCCCAGCATCGCCCACCGATCCAATTGGCGACTGAACTCGATGACATCTCTAAAAGATGATCCGTTGGGGTGATAGCCGATTTTCATTTCGAGCCCGACTCCCGCCAATCCCAAATTAGAACGGGCTAACGTATCGGCAAGGTAAACCGGAAGTTCGGCATCTTGACTGCTCTTCGGATCGCCCCACGGCTGGTCAAAACTGATGACCACCGGAGTTTGTGGATCGATCTCCCGGATTGTCTCAACAATGAAAATCGCCAACCGCATTGTGTCTTGTCGACTTAACCCCAGAAAAGTGTTCGAGTTGACTCGCGACACCGCCTGCCAAACATGCAACCGGCCACGAAATCGCTGCACCACAGATCGCACATGTTGCGCGATTAATTCTGTGAGGTTTTCAAGATCCTCTTCCCACAATACCAACCAATCGGGAATTTTTGCGCCGTCAAGCGAAACTAAAGGTCCACTACAAATTTTCATATCGTTGGCCTTGCACCAACTAATCTGAGCCTCTGTTAAATCCCAATTGTACTCGCCTTCATCGCGGGCCAATTGATTCCAGGCCATGGGGACGATCGCTGAATTAAAAGTCCGGGTAAAATGATCGGCCACCGGTGTTTCAAGCGGTTTCTCTCCCAAATTGGCTCCGAGCAGCGTCACCAGTTTGTTGCCCGACGCATGTCGCATAGAAAGTGCTTGCTGTGCATAAGCCGCACCAAGCGCGACCGTTAAGGAAAGACCTTCGGCGAGCACTTCCGACGCAAGTTTGGCTGCCTGCTGCTGATCTAGTTGCGAGGTCACAGCACGTGAAAAAACCTCGGTGACTTCACTTAAACGTTTTCGGATCGGATCGGGAATGACAAGCCCTGCCTGCTCCCAGTTTGCAAGTTGATTGCGTATTCGATTGAGCGTGCCTCGAGCAAGTTCCACCTCGAGCAAGTAGGGCCGCGGTCGTTCCATCAAGCTTGCCGTGGAGAGGGTCATCTCACAAAAACCTTCCACTTTCCACGGAATATAGAAACATCCCGATTCCGACTCCGGACGGTCCACGATCAACCCATCATCCGTAGCTACGACCCGCGTCGGCCAGGGCACCTCATCCATCCCTGCCATATAGGCGCGATTGAGAGCCGCAGCCGATACCCGGTCTGCTTGAGCTAACGAAAACCGAATTAGTCCCATAACCGCCGCCTCGTGCGGGATTTGCGTAACCCCATGCAGGAGAGACTCACATCAACGCAAGCCTAAAAGAAAAGTACCCAAGAATCAATGTTTCGAGTCTATCGGAGTTTTCACCTAACTTCAACTATTCGATATCCGCAAATCGCACCGACACATCCCCTGCAAAGCAATCCTTCTGTGACTGCTAGGCAGCACGTTGCGCTGCGCGTTATAATCCGCCCGGCGAGGCTCGCTGAAGGGGAATGACAGCGGGCCGGCGATGGATGACCCGATCGTCAAAATGCACCTCCCGAACGTTGCTTCTATCTGAATAACGAGGACACAGCAAATACAAAAAGGATAAAATCATGACGGATGCTGTCGTAATGGAAACTGCTTTGGATACTTTTCCGGTTCGGCGTGGAAAGGTTCGGGACATCTATGATCTGGGAGATCAATTACTGCTTGTTAGTACCGATCGAATCAGCGCGTTTGACTGGGTACTGCCAACCGGTATTCCCGACAAGGGACGGGTATTAACGCAATGCAGCGCGTTTTGGTTTGATTATTTAAAGGAATCAAATCACATGCTCACGTGTGACGTGGACGCCATGGATTTGCCAGCAGATGTGGATCGCACTCCATTGGTCGGCAGAAGTATGTTAGTCCGAAAAACTGAAGTGGTGCCTATTGAGTGCGTTGTTCGCGGATATCTGTCTGGATCAGGCTGGAAAGAATATCAGAACAATCAAGCCGTATGTGGAGTTCCCCTACCGGAAGGATTGGTTGAGAGTGACCAACTGAACGAGCCGATTTTCACTCCCGCCACAAAGGAGGAATCAGGACACGATATCAATATTTCCTTCGAACAAATGGTTGAAAAGGTTGGTGCAGATGTATCGGAGGAGTTGCGGCGTCGAAGTCTCGACATTTACAACCGAGGAGCAGCATACGCACGCGAGCGAGGCATCATTATTGCGGACACCAAATTTGAATGGGGTCTGATCGACGACGAATTGATTCTCATCGACGAAGTGCTAACGCCAGACAGTTCACGATTCTGGCCTGCTGACAAGTATGCTCCGGGAAGTGGACAACCATCCTTCGATAAACAGTTTGTCCGTGATTGGTTGCTTGCATCGGGCTGGGACCGAGACAGTGCTCCTCCGGCGCTACCGGAAGATGTGGTCCGCGGCACGCGGGAAAAATACATCGAGTCTCTTGAACAGTTAACCGGTCAACCCTTTCCCTGGAAATAACCGGTTACCGCAGAAAAAATTCTAGCGATGCCTGGTAATTCCTTTGGACAAGCGTTTCGGATTACGACTGCCGGCGAGAGCCATGGCCCCGGATACGTCGTGATTATCGATGGCGTTCCGCCTGGGATACCACTCTCGGTCGCAGACTTGGCTGTAGATTTACGTAGGCGACGGCCGGGACAAAGTAAGATCGTGAGCCAACGGGATGAACCGGATGAAGCGGAAATTTTTTCTGGCGTGTTTGAGGGACATACGACCGGGACAAGTCTCGCGATTCTGGTAAAGAATCGTGATCAGCGAAGTCGTGACTATACGAACATCAAGGATCTCTATCGACCAGGGCACGCCGATTACACGTACGATGCTAAATATGGCTTCCGTGATTATCGAGGAGGCGGCCGCTCGAGTGCCAGAGAAACGACGGTCAGAGTAGCCGCTGGAACAGTGGCCAAGAAGATACTTGCTGCCGCCCATGGTGCTAATGTTGTTGGTTATGTTGTGCAAGTCGGCGACATCTGTGCGCAAATTCCCGATCCTGCGGCTATTGCTTTGAACGACGTCGAACAACTGCCGGATGGTAGTGAAAACATTGTTCGGTGCCCTGACTACTCGACAGCTCCAAAAATGGTTGACTTGATTGAGCAACTTCGATTGGACCAAGACTCGGTGGGCGGTATTGCTGAAATTGTTGTTACAGGAATACCAGCCGGCCTCGGTGATCCGGTTTTTGATAAGTTGAAGGCCGATCTGGCGAAAGCTATTTTCAGCTTACCCGCAGTCCTCGGCATGGAATATGGCAGTGGTTTTGCAGCAGCCAGAATGCGTGGCAGTGAGAACAATGATGCGTTTGTGTCCGAGGCAACAGATGAAACACTGGCAGCAATCCGAACTGAAACAAATCGACACGGTGGAATGCTGGGTGGTATCTCTTCTGGCATGCCGATTGTTCTTCGTGCGGTAGTCAAACCAACGAGCAGCATCCCCAAACCACAAATGACGGTCGATCGAGAGGGAACGTCGACTCAAATCAGCACTGGCGGACGTCACGACCCGTGCTTGCTCCCGCGATTCATTCCGATGGCCGAGGCAATGGTCGCTATTGTGCTTGCCGATCACTTACTGAGGCATCGGCAGAACGAGGCAATCTAAAAAATTTGGCAATCACAAAAGGCTAGGCCGCGTGACGATCAATTTTTATTACCTGTGATACGTCGATCGATGAGTGAGGAATTTGATCGTGGATCGACAAAATCTCCGGTGAATCCAGCGGCCAGCTTTTGCAAATTTCAGTGCATAGTTGAGGCAAACTCTCAAAGGCCTGCTGCTCTGTCTCCACCATTGAGCAACCTTTCGCAATAATACGCACACAGTGATCGTGATCCCGAATTATACCGAAGCGTATATCCCAATTGGCGTCCGCAGGCGAATTCGAATTCGATTCCGGAATTCTCATTCTTCCTGCAGTAATATGCGTATCGGAAGCTATTTCCTCTACAGTCAGTTCGACTTCCGTCGCGCCTGCCAGTTTTGCCTTGGCTTCTAATAATTCCCACATGGAAACGGAGTCATTTGCCCCTGATGCCGCAAGTCGCATCGACGACATTTTTGCCCTTAATCTATCCGCAGCGTGGCGACCAACCTGTAATACAATCTGCAGACTGCGACTTGCGAGGTGTAATTCATGGAAGCCCAAAAAGCGCCCAAGGAATCCCGCGATCAGAATGGCCGACCCTAGCAGCAATGCCAACCACTCGTTTTGAATATGACCAGCAATCAGCACAACCGCTGCCATGGCAATGCAGAAAGCGGAGATGATCAACAATGAGTTGACTTTGGTTAACCCGCGTTCTTGCAATCGGTGATGAATGTGCCCGCGATCACCATCCCCGATCCCTCGACCCATTAATTTACGGCGTACAATCGCTAAGGCCGTGTCGGCAATCGGAATTGCTAACAACACGGTGGGAAAAACAAGCACAAAACCAGTTGCGGTTTTGAGGGCTCCCCCAGCAGAAAGAGCGGAGATCATGAAACCGATTAATAGGCTGCCGGCGTCTCCGAGAAATATACGAGCTGGCGGCCAATTATGGAAAAGAAAACCCAACAAACTTGCTGCAAACAAAAATCCGATCGGCGCGAGACTATTTTGCCCGAGCGATAATGATAACAGGGCCAGCGTTGCAGTTGAAATTAATCCAATGGTCGTCGCCAAGCCGTCCATCCCATCCATAAGATTGACAACATTAACGCACGAGACGATCCAGAAAATAGTAAATGGCACCGCCATTACACCTAGGTTTATTTCGATACCCAACAGATACAATTTTGCAATCGAAGTACCCATGAATACGAACGGGATCGCAGCAACTATCTGGAATGCGAATTTGAAACGAGCTCGGAGAGGCCAGCGGTCATCAATCAGGCCTAAAGCACAATACAAACCGCCGCTTAGCAGGGTT
>JAYYJN010000070.1:0-4147 GCA_036146215.1 Planctomycetota bacterium | reverse complement strand
GGCTCGACAGTGTCGGTTTTGACAAGTCTGAATATGGCGGTGGATTTTCCCGGTATGGCTATATGAACCCCGAAGCCCGAACCAGCGTTGTGGATAACGACGGTGCGATGACCGCCTTGGGCCTGCTCTGCAGAACCTATTTGGGAACCAAAAAAGATGATCCAGGACAACGGAAGGGCGTCGAATGGCTCGCTTCGATGGGCCCAGCCCGTGATAACGTTTATCACAACTATCATGCTACGATGGTGATGTTTCAGAATGATGGTCCAAAGGGAAAGCTCTGGAAAAGCTGGAACAGTGTGATGCGGGATATGCTCGTGAACTCGCAAGTTAAACAGGGTCCGGATGCAGGTAGTTGGTACTATGGTGGCAATCATGGTCACACCGGTGGACGTTTGATGAGCACCTGCATGTGTGCCATGACGCTTGAAGTGTATTACCGCTACCAATCTGCCTATAAACCGGGCGGGAGTAGTGACGAAGAGGAAGATTTTCCCCTCGAGTGACGCAGGGGATTTTTGTAGACATTTGCGGGCAAGCGATCCGCATTCTTTGAGGCTTCTCGGCCCCGGCCTCCAAGGGCGAAATTCCGAGCGGTCACAGCAAGGTTGAAAGCCGTGATTTTTCGTTTTTTCGCCTTTTTTCGCGCCGGCATGGGTTATTTTTGCGAGCTATAATGGGGATGAACCGGCGATTCAAGAGGTGCGGAATTTCGGAGAAAGTGGGCCCGTGCCCCCGCATGCCGTGGGTTTTAGTTACCCGTTCGTCTGAGGGATCGTATTTCCAATGTCGGTATGTCCTTTGACGACTACCTCTGGAGTCGAAGCTGAGCCGTTTCCAGCAGTCGTTCACTGCAGCAACGAATTCGAGCCGTCCACTGGCGAAACCCGTGGCGATCATTGGTGTGAGCCGCGTGGGCAAGAGCGGGTGGTCAGTGGGGCCATCAGTTTCCTGGTGCATTTGATTCTCATTCTTCTTTTGGGGTTTTGCTTTTCTGTCTCCTGGGACGACCAGCGGGGGTCTCCGGAGTTGATCGTCGAAATCCGTCAAACCGAACATGAGCTCTCTGAATCCGGAGATGCTTTGCTTGCAACAGCGACCGGTGGCGAGTCGGTCCGATCCATCACACCGGGCGTTCCTATCCAAGTTAAGGTTCAGGCCGCTTCGCAGGTTCAGTGGCTGGAAAAGCCGCAGGCGGCTTCCACTGACCACCCGGATTCGGCGGCTACATCGGTTTTGGCGAGCGACCAAATTCTGATGCCAATTGGTGTCGCGACCGGCGGGGGCGTGGACGGACGCCGAGGTGGATTGAAAGGACATTTACTCGCGACACGTGGCGGAACACCACAAAGTGAAGGAGCGGTTGCCCGTGGTTTGCGGTGGATTGCTGCCCACCAGGAGGCCAGTGGCCGGATGCAATTTGACCATACGCAAAGTCCGTGTAACGGCCACTGCGCGAATCCGGGCACAGCGACGTGCAGTACGGCGGCCACCGCCTTGGGTTTATTGCCTTTTTTAGGTGCTGGCCAAACTCATCGACATGGCGAGCATCAAGAGGTTGTGCATAAGGGTCTGCTTTATCTATCGAAGCAAATGTATCTCGATAGCCGTGGTGGCGATTTTCGTACGCCTGCAGGAAATCTTTACGGGCAAGGCCTGGCAACCCTTGCGTTTTGTGAAGCCTATGCGATGACTGGCGATGAAGAGCTGAAAAAATTTGCCCAGGCAGGGATTGATTTTATTGTTGCAGCACAGCACGATCGAGGAGGTTGGCGATACGATCCGGGCGAACCGGGTGATACGACCGTCACCGGCTGGCAATTGATGGCGCTCAAGAGTGGTACTCTTGCCGGACTCAAAGTTCCACCAAGCGCTATTTACCGGGTCGCTTATTTTCTGGACAGCGTGAGTAATCGAAGCAGCCGCTTGGCCGGGAGTCTTTACGGCTACCAGGATGGGGAGCCTCGCGATGCCACGACCGCGATTGGCCTCTATTGCCGGATGTTATCGAGTTGGAATCGCACGCATCCAAAATTGGGCAAGGGGGTTTCTTATCTTGCAGACCTCGGACCGTCAGAAACAGATATGTATTTCAACTACTATGCGACCATGGTCCTGCATCATTACGATGGTGCAAGTTGGCCGGTTTGGAACTCGGCGATGCGGGATCGCTTGATTGCCGAGCAAGCGCAGGTGGGACACGAGGCGGGCAGTTGGTATTATCCGCATCAACACAGTGAAGTGGGTGGCAGACTTTACAATACATGCATGGCCTTAATGACGCTTGAGGTCTACTATCGTTATATGCCTCTTTATCAGCAGTCCCCCAGTGTTGCGGCCATGGATAAAGGTACACCCTTGCCCTGAGGATTTTAAGCGTGCGTATTGTTCCAGCCATTGACATCCAACAGGGAGAAGTGGTGCGGGCGATCGCCGGCGAGCGGTTGGCTTATTTGCCACTGAAAAGCAAATTGGCAAAGTCAGCATGTCCCGAAGAGATTGGCCGCCAATTAAGAAAAACATGCGGGCTCTCCCATTTTTATTTGGCCGATCTGGACGCAATTGCTGGAAAAAGTCCCGACTGGGATCTCTATCGTCGGTTGATCGATAGTGGGCTTACACTCTGGATCGATGCCGGTCTGGAAACCGAAAAGCATTGTAAAGCGATGATGCAGTTTGCCGCGGAGCATCCGCAAGTGCAGGGGATTATCGCCGGCATGGAATCGGTTGTCGACCGCGCGACCTTCACACGTTTTGTTGAATTAATCGACTCGGAGTTATTGATTTTCAGCCTCGATCTGAAGGATGGTCATCCGTTGACGAAAGACCCGAGATGGAAAAAGCAGATTGCCCTTGAAATAGCGACTGATGTCGTTGACCAAGGGGTCGGACGAATGATCGTCATCGACCTGGCCAGCGTCGGCATGCATGGTGGCCCCGGTACGCGGAAACTCTGCACACAATTGCACACCAAATTTTCAGGCCTTTCAATTTATGCCGGTGGCGGCATACGGAGCATCGATGATTTGAATACGATGGCCGATTGGGGTTGTGCGGCTGTCCTCATTAGTTCGGCCCTGCACGATGGCTGGATCAGTCCCGATGAAATTAGAGACTTCCAGAATAAACACTTGGTAGGCCCGTAGAAAACTCGATCGACCCGAATTCATTCTAAGATGGGTCCGTCTCGCTCGCTGAATCCCATACCGGTTCGCGTTTCTCCAGAAATGCCGCCAGTCCCTCTTCAGCCGCAGCCGTTGTTCTAGCCGTACCACTCACTGCTGCCCCGGCCGAGAGCAATGGAAAGATCGCATCCCCGATGGTCTCGTTCAGCATTTTCTTCGTGAGTGCCACCGCCTCTGGGGCGCCCTGGGCGCATTCTTTCGCCAGCTCCAAGGCCTTGGCCCAAATTTGTTCGCTCTCGACCAGCACATGGACAAATCCAGTTCGGTGTGCATAAGGGGCATCTACAATTCGCCCGGTCAATAGCATCAGAGCGGCGTCGGAGCCTCGGGTACGGAACGAGAGCAGTGGGGCGACAATGCCTGCCACGATCCCCCGCTTTGGTTCAGGAAATCCAAACTTTGCACCATGAGCAGCTACCACCAGATCGCATGCGAGCACGAGCCCGCCGCCCCCGGCAACGGCCGCCCCATCCACCGCAGCGATAAGTGGTTTTGGAAATCGAAGCATCATTTCGATGATTTCCAAATATATTTTCGCATCTGCATTCCATCGTGCGTGCGGATCAGGCTGCTCGGCAGTCGCGGCCATCTCTTTGAGATCCATCCCGGCGCAAAATGAAGGGCCAGCACCCGAGAGAATCACCGCACGCACCTTCTTTTCCAGCCCCACATCCTGAAGTGCCTGCCCCAGTTCATTCAATAGCGCACGACTCAACGCATTTCGTTTGTCCGCACGATTCAAGAGAATGGTAGCAACATTTTCGTGGTAATGAATTTTAATTAGTGGATCAGCCATGACATTTTCGTTTCAAAAAGAAAAAGTTAAAATTCATAGGTCCGCATCTTTTCGATATTTACCGGAAGCGGTAGTTGCAGTTCCAGGATGGCGGTACCAAGTAGCTTGCCCTGGGTATCGATACGCAGCGAACGACTGGCACCGCCTGCCAGAGCATCACGGAGAA
>JAYYJN010000069.1:0-4751 GCA_036146215.1 Planctomycetota bacterium | reverse complement strand
AGCGTTGCTACTGCCAGAAATGATAACTGGGATCCGACGCGGAAAAGGTTGCTCGGATTCCAGCTGAGTACAATGAGGGCCGCAAGTGCCAGGGCATTCAGAGGATTTATCTGCCGCGCTAGTTGCATTGCACCGCAGAGTACCACCACCAGCACCGTCGCCCGCATCACTGGTGGTCGTGCGTCGGTCAGCAGGGCGTAAAAAACGGTCAGGAAGGCGATGGCGATCAACAGCAATCCGCGAGGAAGGGCAGCAAAGCGAAGAAGTACGAAGAGTAATCCCACTAAAATCCCGATATGCAGGCCACTGATCGCAAGCAGATGAATGGTGCCGGTTTTGATGAACGCTTCAGTGCGGTCATGTTCGAGTTGCTCACGTTCTCCGAGGAGGACCGCCGCGGCAAGTCCTGCCCGCTGATGGTCGAGATAGCTCCAGAGCAGCTGGCTTCCAGAGGCCCTGATACTGGCAAACCAATGAGATGGACGAATTCGGGAGTCAACGCTGATTTTTTGCAGACAAGCTGGGTGGCTTGATCGCAATACACAATGTTGTCCATGCATTCGTCGGTACGCTGCAAAGTCGAATTCGCCGCGGTTGTTTGCCGGGGGCGGTCGCAGCATGCGGCCAAAAATCTCCAGTCGAGTGCCGGGACGATGCGCGGTGATCTCTCCATCGACCAACAGCATGGCTTTACCAGAGGCATCCTTCCATCGCTGCCGATCGCGGATCGCCAGCACGCGGACCTCGACTCGACTGCGGTGTCCGGTCGGCATGGTCCAGAGGAGATTTTTTTCGGGAGGTGGAAGGTTTTTGACCGGTTCGGTGGTTTCGACCCGCAGTGCCACCCGCTGTGGAAATGCCCCGGCGTAACGCCCGATATCGGTGGAATCAAAGAGGTGCCAGTGCAGATGGTGCCAACCGCCGCCAGCACTAGCGATGATAAAAAGCAAACTGATGGAAGCCGCACGTGTGAGGCGTTGACGGTGCAGGACCAGCCAGATTGCAAGCAACGTGAGACCGGCCAGGCACCAGAAACCCAACCCTCCCAACCCACAGAGGGCAAAGCGGTCGAGGATGATCCCCCCGGCGAACGCAATCAGGACGGCCACTAAAGGCCGACGATTTATCATGATTGGCGTTGTCTCTTCCGAGCGGTTCGCACTGCGCATTCCGATAGTTTAAAAAACGCCGACCAAAAGTGCGAAAAAACCTCCGCCCTAGAAGTCCATGCCGGGCGGAGCGGAGTGCGGATCGGCGCCGAACTGGTTTTCTCCGGCGTCACCCGCTTGGGCATAAAACACAATCAGCACGATTACACCCACGAGCGGAAAGAACGCGATCAACAGCCACCAACCACTCCGATTCGTGTCGTGCAACCGACGAATGCTTACGCCGAGTGCGGGCAGAAAAACGGCCAGAGCGTAGATAGAAGGCAAGATGGCCAGCGGGGTGGCACTTGAGACAGATTCTTCAGGGACGCCCACGCGGGCACCGAATGTGATATTCAAGGCAAAGCTGAAGATGGCATTGAAGAGCACAAACCACCAGAACTCGGCCCGATGTGCCCGCCCGTGAAACACCGCATACTTTTTTAATGCCTCAAGGTAATAGCTCATCGTCCGCCCCCTTCGATTTGTGGAATAAAGTAAACTTGTGTAAGTAATGTATCAACATAGTGGCATTGGATTAGATTTTTTCCGCGCAGGGAAGGGGGAACGGTCATTCGCAATTGTTATCTCGACGCTGCTTGTGAGCGACTCGGATTCGGATTTGGTTCATCAAATGAGATAAAACATCCGATCGGTGTGGTCTTCGAAACTGCGATCGGTTCGCCCACCAAATATGAAATCAATGCATCCTGAAGAAAAGATTGACTTGCAAATTGTCTTTTTTTGCCATATCCGGCATACCTGTTGTCAATCGCGCCGCGGTAAATAGGCAACGATCGCCCTCGGGCAACCACGACCGCCTCGGGAGTGATCGTTGCATTCACGGCGCGGGCAATCGACTGGTCCGCATCAAGCACCACCGGTAGCGTCAGCTCAAAGGTCTCTGCATGCTTTCGGGCGACCCGGAGCGAGATGTCCCTGCTTGAGTGAACTAAAAAGAAACGGACGCCCTGCGGCCCGAGCCGCTCACCCATTTGTTTGAGTTGTGGATGATAGGCGTTGGCGATGGGACAGTCAGGCGAAATAAAGATAAGTACGACCGCTTTCGTTTTCGGGTCCTCAAAAGGCTTGATCCGAGTTTGATCCAGGCAATAAAATTCCCTGCCTGCAGAGAATGTTGGTGTGCGAGGTGCTTTGGTCAGAGCAGTTGAGTATCGTTCATTGGAAATCGCTTGCTGGGTCGGGTGATCGGCATGCGACGAGACACCGCCGGCAACGCACAGGGCAATCGTCAGCAGTGTGCGAGACAAACCGAAGAATTGGCTTTTATCGTTTGCTGCTCCCTTGTTGTGAAGATATATCATCGGGCCTCCTTCAATCGTTCGAGGATATTCCGAATAAAGCCGAGTTCTTGACGGTCGAGTCGTTGGTCGCCGTTGGCATCAAGGATCGTGAACCGTTGTGCTAGTCGGGGCGGAGCCTCGGTTTTTTGCAGACCCCCGTCGCGATTCGTGTCGAGTTGCATCAGCACGTCGACCACGTCGCCTTGAGTCAGTGAGTTAAAGAAGTATCGCGCTAGCTCCGATTCGAGATTTTTTTCATCCGCCACATCGCGTGCGACTGCCTGCACCGTGATGCTGCCCATCTCATCACCCGATTCACGCCCCCAGCCGATTGCGATCGGCGGACTGTTTGGATTCTCTGGATTATCTGCCGAGTTGTCGTAGGTGAGTTCACTGGTCAGGACGGTACCGGCAGGCAAGGGAATGGGTGTCTTGAAAGGATACTGGTCCTGCCAATCAAGGTCCCAGTCGTCAATCTGTAAAAGTACTCGCGTTTCTCCGCTAGGTAGTCTTGCAGACAGTTTGGCGGTTCGGCAAATGTAGTGCGCGTGCGCTGCGACGCTGATCAGTTCGGTATCGATGGGTAGATGAAATGACTCACTAATTTTGTAATCTTGCGCACCGGCTGGGACTCGGAGTCCGACGCCCGCACCGAACATTGCAGGAATTTGAATCGGCATAATTTTCCGTGACGGTGCATGGTCTGCAAAATAGAGGCCTAACTCGCCCTCTTCTACTTCTGTCTTTCCAGAGGGATGAAAATGAGTTTGCACGACAATGTCACTGCCCGCTGGGAGTCGCAGGGCCAGATCACCCGGTAGTCGCGCGGCGGTTCGTCCCGGCGCGTAACCGCCCAAACCTCTCGAAAGCGCAGTTTCCAACGGTGGAAATGTCTGATCCGATCGAAATCGATTAAGTTGGGCTAGCGCAAGGCCAAAACGCGAGAAGCCGGTCTTTGGCTCATGGGTGGTCTCTGCCCGACTCGCTAAAAACCCCATGCCGGATATGCCCGGTTTCCCGTCGCGGCCATCCAGTTGGCGGGCAGCACCATCGCTGTCGATAAAAAATAGGGCGTGATGCACGGACCCACTAGCAAGCGGACGATAGTCAATTGCTTTTATCCATTTGTCTTCGGGCAATTGGATCGGAAAAACGAATGAACGATAAATGTCGGGACCGGAGGCTGGAACCTCGAAGCGACCCTGCATCTTGACCACCAGATCAGGTTTTCCGAGTTGCCAGCCATCGACAAAGGGAGGAACCGCGGGTGCCTCCCCGTCACCTCTTGGTTTGCCATCGGCAATCCACTGCCTCAAGTTATCCTTCTCTGCTCGCGAAAGCTCCCTGGAATTTGCAAAGGCCACATCGTGGTTGACCGGTTTCCATGGGGGCATATAGCCGGCATCGATCACCGCTTCGATAGTCTCGGCTCGTTTGGCGACATCCTCATATGTCAGTAACGGAAAAGGCGCACTTTGTCCCCTTCGGTGACAGCCCGCGCATTTTTCATGCACCATGGCGGCAATGTCTTGATTGAAAGTCACACGAGGCGATTCTGGGTTCGACCTCTGCAAGTTGGCAACCTCGGTCTCAGCATGGATTGATTGAGTGCCTGCAAGGCCGAATCCGTAAAAAAGAATCATCAAAAAAAACAGCGTAGAGATTCTCGGTACAGGCTTTTTTCGTAGCTCTATATCCTTCCTCTTGCTATCGGACGCGTCGGATCGGTTTAGGTCGATGAAAGATCGGTTCCCACGCATAGTAAAGTCTCCATTACAAATTATTTCTGAGGCGGATCAGATGCAAATTGATGACCGCGTCACAAATACGATTGTCTGTTTGCTCGCGAAAGGAGACCGGGAAAATTTCACTTTCAAAAAAATGAATGGACCGAATTGAATCAGTTGCTTGATGAAAGGGCAAGAATCGTTTCGATGCATGAGGATGCATCCGGCAGGTTGCCAGACATTAGTCACTGAAGTCGACCCGCGGTCGATCTTTTCCCCCGTGGGCGTCGGGGGTGAAGAATTGGTCGTGCAGTTCAACACGTTCCTGGAATTGAACCTCCACTGATTCTCGTCCCACCTCCCCGTCGGAGAGATGCCATCGAGCGATCAACTGAACCGCAAAACCAGATTCCAAGTCGGACCATAGCTCGATGACATCAGGTCCAAGGACAGAACCTTCGTTGTTCAGCTTGCCTGTAATATGGCGGCAACGCACGCTCTGGTTGCCGATTTTAATCCATTGGTCCGGCAAAGATTCGAGCTGATAAAAATCGCGCATGCGTGTGAGTATT
>JAYYJN010000068.1:0-4941 GCA_036146215.1 Planctomycetota bacterium | reverse complement strand
AAAAAACACGCGATGAAGGATTTCAGGCTTTGATCTCTGATGGGGAGGGTAAATCTTTCCGATTGAGTGAAACCGTTGGCTTGCTTTTATTTTAGGCCCATAAGCCTCACCAGCCTCAGCGGCGACGTATTTAACGAAAAGAGTAATGGTCTGGTAGCCGATGGCGGGGGTTAACCTCACTTGAAGTTGTGCGGAAGAGTACCGCATACTTAATAAATTAACAGTGAATTTTTGCGGGGCCGACAATGCCGGATGATTTCAATCCATATCATAAGTGGCTCGGTATTCCGCCAAATCAACAGCCGGCCGATCACTACCGCTTGCTTGGAATCGTACGCGGCGAGTGTGATCCCGACGTAATCACCCACGCTGCTGAACAACGGACGTTACATCTCAAGTCCATTTCAACAGGTCAGCACGGCGAGCTTTCTCGATTATTAATTGACGAAGTTTCCCGCGCACGCAATTGCTTGCTTGATGCGGAGCAAAAAACTGCCTACGACAAGCTGCTTCATGCTACACAGAATACGCCACCTTTTCCTGAGCCACCCCCACTTCACTCCTCCATGTCGACAGGATTGTTTTCGGGCGATGACGAGGTGAACAGTATTAACGATGCTGGACAGCACCACCCATACGGCGAAGACGACAATTCCTCGCCGCTCGCCATCAATATTGACACAGGAAACGATCAGAGGAAAAAGAAAAGCTGGAGTCTCGAAGCAAACAAAAATAAACTCTGGGAGGACCTCGACGATCAGCTTGCCGATTTGTCTGGAAATCATCCATCAGAACCTGACTTTGCGACCATTTCGGTGACCGGAAAATCCGAGCAAGTTAGTCCGCCTATATTTCTTCCGGCTGAATCCGAAGCCGATGAGTCATCGCACATCGGGCCTGTCGATACTCCTGCTCCGCCCTCGTTTCCCTCTGCTCCAAAAGTGGAAGAACCACACGCAATCAGCCAGATAACTGAAAATGCAGAATCTTTTCCCGCCCCACCACCGCTGCCGCCGGAAAACCATTCGGTGGATTTCTCATTTGCGCAGCAAAACCCTTTCAGTACCGTTGACGATGGGGAGGGCGAATTGGCAAACGGGGTTAGCTTTTCGAATACAGAATCCATCGGGGCGGCTGAGCCAAAGAGTGACCTTGCAAAATCAACTCGTAAAAAGGAAAAGCGGATCCAGCTAATCGGCCATCTTGTGGCCCCTATCATGGGCCTTATCATCGGCTGGATTATCCTCCAGTACTTGAAAACCAAATAAGCGATGCTCGCGTCGTGGCGAGACCTTGCTGGCTAGCCGCCAAATCCCGGGAAGAGGCGGGGACGATCTGGAAAGACGCGGAAAAGATTTGGAATAATGTGACGATCGCGAAGATGACCAACCTGCCAGTGGGGACTCACTTTACGCACGACCACCTCCACTGTGCTGTTGAAATTACCCTCCATGGTCCAAACTTGGCCCCGCTGCGCGTCATAACTTAGAAGCATGAAGCTGTGTCCGGGAACACGGACATAATCTCCATGAATCGGGCCTTCGCCACTGAGCTCCGGAATGTGGCTTCCTAGATTATATGGATTTTGTTTGTCAAACAAATTATGGAGTTGCGTCCTGCCATTCTGGCTTCCAACCGTGCAAAATCCGGTCGCCCACATATAGTAAGCGTAACAATCCATCGGGTATTTTTCCCCGGTCCGCCATCCGTTCAGTCGGTAATAAAATTCCTTGAATGTACGCATCACGATGGTTTTTCTTGCGCGATCCAGACGAGTGGAGCCAGATGTGGCGGTGTAATAGGGATAGGGCACCTGGCCTAACCGAGTGTGCGGTCCCTGGCTTTCCGCCTTACGATGCAAATGGACAAATAAACGATATACCCGGGCCGGCGATAAAAGTGGAGTTTCCCAGCCTCGATTATCAACATCAAAATGCGCGTATCGCACGACACGAAATTGGTATTCTTCGTTGACCGGGTCCCCATCGGCCGAGTCTGGTTGAGGGGATGAGGAAGATTTTGCAAAGTCTCCTCGAAAAACATCCCGGTCAATGACAAGTGGGACGTAGCGCACGTGAGTACGACCAGAATCTCGCAGATCGGTCAATCGCACCTCCGCAACAAGTGGTCCGCGCAATGAATCAGCATGATCCAATCCGAGGCATAGGTGCACTCGAAGCGAGCCATCAAACAGTCGCTCTTCACGGATAACCGGATCATAATGAAAGCTAACCGGCAAAGGATTGTTAGTTGATATTTCCGGATCGATCTTCGTTGCAATCTGCTTGGTCAAAAGAACCGTTTCTTGAGCATCCGCAGCCAATCCGGTGCAGAACGCAAGCGTGAGCAGAACGATCGCGATCATTCGAAGTTGTTGATTCATCGCTGTTCCTTTCGTGGCGTATGATCGCCGGGCGGGAAGTCATCAAGTGTCAATTTTCACAAGACACAAAACATCGGTAATTTATAGATGTCTTGGAAAAAAGGCGTGACTTTAACGCCATATTTTCTTCACTTAGGCAAAAGGCGAAAGGGGGGGTATTTGTGCAGAATTCGACAAAAAAGATCGCAGCTGGCGAAACGCATAGCCTGAAAGGGGGCCTAGCGACCTGTAGCATTTAAAAAATTGTCCGAGCAGCGTTAACAGGTAACTATCGCTGCTTTGCCTGCTGCTTTGTCGGAGTTAAGCCGAGTGTTTGCTGCAATCCAAAAGGAGTGATGCGACTCCCGTGATGCTCTATCAGGCGGAGATTTCTGAGTTGTGACAGATACAACAGGCCGCGATCACTGATTGAGGTATGCGATAAACCGACCCCCATCAGTGCATCCAACCCGGCTAAGTGGCGCAGATCCTCATCCACAACATTGCAACCAGCCAATTGTATCTGCTCCAGATTCGGCAATCCTTGGAGGTAACATAACACAGAAGGATCAAAGTTTTCCGGACTGAATTCAATCGCATAGATGGGGCCCCCTTTTACCCGGGTCAACATGGTTGCGCCCTTTCCTTGCAGCGTAAAGATGCTGAGCGGGTCGTCATAAAAGATGCCTTTGACAGCCGTCGGCGATTGGCGTGAAAATTCGCTGCGGGAGATTTCGAGCAGAGACTGATCGGGCCGCATAAAAAAAAATCGATCTCTCGACCAGGGGCGGCGATCGAATAGATGCAGCTTATCACCGAAATCACCTGTCTTGGAAAAAACGGTGCGAAAATGACGTTGTTCGCTCGGAAAAGGAACTCCCAGCTTATCCCAATCGCTGAATAGTTTTCTTCCATCTTTCCCTGTCATCGCAGCCCGTGGCATATTTCCCGAATAGAGTACGAATGCCAGACCACGGTCGACCCAACCCCCGTAAAATCCAAACGGCAATAATAAAAAGACAGCAGCACACACTTTTTGCCAGCGCGTTGCGAGATTGATTTGTGTTGCATTCCAAAATAATGCACACCCTACAACTGCAGTTGCCAGATTCCATGGAATAACTGATGCATTGAAGTCGAAAAAAAACGGCGACATGAACAGCACGATTCCGATGTGAAGAAAAAAACAACCAATTGCTCCCGCTCGTGGACGAACCAAAGCTAAAAACGCTACGCTGATTTCAACAAAGGCGATCAACCATGCAATAAAGGGGGCGAATCGGTCGGCAGAAAGATTGGCCTGTTCGAGCAAATTCCGCGTAATCATGGGCCATTCCGGGGAGAATATTTTATGCGTGCCAGCCCAGAACCACAGCGCGATCAGATACCATCGACACACTGTCTGTCGCTCTGAACTGCTGCACCCGAAGATCAATATTGCAATAGAAATGAATTGAGGTTGAATCCGATATTGATCCGCAATGCATGCGAGCGTCAAAACCAAGAGATGAACCACCGCCCCGCGCCGCGGGTCAAGCATTACGTAAAACAACGATAACAGCATTAATGCCCCACAAGATATCCACGGCCCCTCCAGAAGGGGAAAATTGAGTGGGGTTTCGCGGACCTGCCAAAGCTGCCATGTCAGTATTACGGTGACGATTTGTGCCAGAACACAAAGAGTGAGTAAGCTGTACCACCGGACTTCCACCGCGGAACCTGCGCTTCGCGGTGCAACAACATTATTGGCGTTTTGTCTTTCGTACATGAAAATCACCCCACGATGTATTTTCGCTTCACCAAATCGGGTGACTTGTTTGAATCATTGATCCAAATGGTTGGACTCAAATGCAGCTCGGACTTGATTTACTCGAGCGCGATTGACACCCAAATCCGAATAACCAACGCGGGAAGCTGAGCGAACTTGAATCACCCCGGCATCGGCGTCAATGAGAAATTCAAGGTCGTCAACAAACCGGAAAAGGCGGCTACGACATTCAAAATGAAGATAATTTTGGTTCTCGGTAACAAGCGTTGTGCGAGGCATTTGGCTCATTATATGGACCAAACGATTTCGGGCATCCGCTACGGAGCCTGTGAATGCAAAGCCCGGCGTATGATGCGACCCGTCAACCGCTTCGGTTGAGACACAATTGGGGGAATCGGGGCATCCTCTTAACTTCCCGTCAACGACTCCTAAGTTTTCCGATTTTTGGGATGGCATTAGAAGAATTCCTAACCAAAACAGTGATGCGAGTGTCAAAAAAATGATCCGCCCAATGTACCTTCGCTTTACTGGCGTCTTGTCTGACATCGTGTAAAGGACTCCTGGAAAGACAGGCATACAAAATAAATTTTTAAACTCCGAGTATACTCCCATGCCACATTTCAAGAATCCAATCTCTGGTTAGCATTTACTTCTTGAATATCTAATTATTTTTGCAATGCCGTAGGGTCCAACAACGGGACAATCGATTAAGATAATAGAATCGAGCGTCCGCCGTCATTGCAAGGCCATCGCTCTGATTCACCACGGATCCTTTGCTTGCCCGATTGTCTGCCGGGAGATGCAATCTAAT
>JAYYJN010000067.1:0-8208 GCA_036146215.1 Planctomycetota bacterium | reverse complement strand
TATCGCGCGGAAGCCGGACGACGACTTCGATCGGCACAAGCGGACCGACGTTGCCTTCCAACCAGTCATAATCGGTGAGTATTTTCGCTTCGCCCCGAAACAGATTGTGCAAGCGTGCCGTGGCATGCAGCCGCGTGACGCCAATTCCGGCGGCGACCACACCCGCAACCGCCAATACGACGATCACCGCATGCGAACGGGCAACAATACCGAGCAACCGCTGCCAGAAGCGATCCAAAATCTTTGTTTGCTTATGTGCCCGCAGCCGCTCGGCCCATTTGCGCTGTGGAAATTCTGCCAAGAGTGCCGGCAGTAACAGAATCATGATTCCTGTGCCGGCAAGCACCGCTGCGGCCGCATAGCCGCCGAACTTGCGAATGGGCACGATCAAACTCACCACCAGAGAGAGCAAACCGACCGAAGTGGTCGCTGCCGAGAGCCAGCACGGGCCCCACGCTTCGCGGATCGCCTGCACCGGCGCGCCCTCTAGGCCGCCGTGACGGATCGCATCGCGATAATAGTTGGCAATGTGCACTCCGGCCGAGATGCAGAGCACATAGACCAGCGATGGCAGCATCAGCATTACGCTGTCCATTTGCGAACCGGTATAGATCACCAGAGCCAGGGCGAATTGCTGGCACAGTTGTGCGGTGCCGAAGACCATGATGCCGATCAAAAAGCTGCGAAGCCCGAAGGCCATCAGCGAAAAGCAGACGATGGTCGAAACGCCCGTGAGCAGATCAAAGTGTTCGGCACTGGCTGCATCGATTGCGACACTTTCCATCGTCGGGCCGGCGATGTGCAGTTTCTCGCGATCGATCCGTCCTTCACGCTCAGCGGTGGCAAACACCTGCTCGACTGCCGCGTGTCGATCATCGGCCCCTCGCTGATTGACAATTGCGATCAGGCAGGTTGTTTCACCGTCCGGGCCGATCAGCCAGCCCTTCAAACGGCGAAGCACGGTCTTTTCTTTGAGCTTCAGCGGTTCGCTTCGTAGGCCGGAGAGCACCTCCGGGCCGCTTAAGACTTGATCGAAGTAAGTGGGGCCCGTTTGTGGCTCGCGAAGCGAACCGGCCACGCGGGCAATGCGCGGATCGCTGAGCGTGCAGCCCTCCCAACTGACCATGAGCAACTCGTCACTGCCGAATTTTTCGGCAAACCACTTGAGCTGCTTGGTTTCTTCAAAACCCTCGGGCAGCCAGTCGGCCACCTTGTTGGAGTTGCTCTCCATGGCCGCTTTGGCCCCGAGCACAATGATCGGACCGAGAAAGAGAAATATCAGGAAGATGCCGAAGCGATACTTCGAATAGAGCGCATCCATACTGATTGTTTCTCCTCGATTGCCAACGGTGGCAATCCTTTTTGCGCGCCGACAACAACTCCGGTTTATCGGAAGTAGTAATTCAAGTTGGCCAAAAGTGCCCAGCTGAAGGTGCGGTCGGTATTCCAGAGTGGAAACCCGTTGCGGGGATTCGTTCTTAGAGGCATGGCAGCACCGATCCCAAACTGCCAAGCATCGTTGTAGGTACCGTTGAGCCCGGCAGTCAAATTGAGATAATCGGTTTTCCCAAGAAGAATGCCCGAGGCATAAGTGCCATTTTCATCCCCCACGACCTCGCTTCCGGCGGTCGGTGTGGTGGTATAGTGCAACTCGAGCACTGGCGCGAGGCTAGTGATTCCACCCTGCCCTTCGCGCTGCACGATCCAGCGACCGATCGACAGGTCCGCAAACAAGTAAGTGGGCTGGCGAAAATCGACCGGCGGAAAACCATTACTACGCTCATTGGTCAGTGCACCACTATTGAGACGGTAGGAGACAAACGCACTGGCAAACCAATTCGGTCCGGGTGTCCATTGTCCACCGAGCCAAGGCGTGAAATACCAGGCATCCATTTCAAAACCTGCATCTGGGACGATGAGGGGTAGATCGACCGTGAAGTTTGGTCCCGTCGGCGCCTCTACCCGCACGCCCGCCGCATAAGCTTTGTCCTGATCCTCCCACAGAAGTGCTTTGAGCCCAAACGCAAGCTGGCCAAACTGGCCATCCATGACGGTGGGCGTTGGATCAACCTGTGACTGTGAATCGCCTGTGGAGTAATAGAGCGGCAGAATCAAATCGACTGAAATATTTTCATCGAGAAATGTTTTTTCAAACCAAAAGCGATACTCTTGTAAATTCCGATTGATCGTCCCGTCGTTATTCGCTGCAAAAACCGGTACCGTCTGTAAGGCATCGAAGTGAAACCCGAGGCGATCACGGGGAATCACGCTGTTGTTTTCACAGATCTTGGTCGCGTGCTGTTGAAAATTGTAGTATTCCGTACCCGCGGCATCGAGGATATTCGGCTGAAGCAAGCCGCCGTCGCCCAGCATGTTGGGCACCGCATACGCGTCTTCCCACGTCTGTGCGCTCGCGCTTTGCACACCGCTGATCACGCAGAGCCCGAGAAATAGAAGCAACTTTTTCATGATGTATCCCCGCCCAGCAGTAAGGTTGTTCGATGGTGATTGTTTTGTGTGTCTCGAAAGTCGTTATTCAAGTTCGTCAGAGGTAACTACCTGACATCGCGTAGCTGAACGCGCGATCGGTGTTCTGCTTTAAAGAGCAAAAGCACCGCCCTCGGCACTTCAAATAGGTTTCCAACCACGCGCGTTACTTGCGCAACGACTCAGCGCAACAACTCACATAACCCATCGACGAGGCACCATCGACACGATCAATTATTTCCGGATAGTAAATACAAGCGGAAAAATTGAAACATCCGGAATAACCGATAGGGTTTCACACGGAGGCGAATCAGTCTGCTTTTAAAAGCAAGTTCGCGATAGAGTTCGCGATACGAGGCGACGCATTCGGCCACACGCTCCGCATACGGCTACATAGGCTCAGTAGCAGAGCAGAGCGTGCAGAAGCGATCGCTTGAGTCGATCACATCAATGCGGATCAGTGCTATCGGTTGCCACCGATGACGATCGATTTCCCGCTGTGCGACCAACAAATAACTTCTGTTTCTCAGAAGCAGTTTAACGGAAGTAGTAATTCAAGTTTGCCATCAGCGCCCAACTGAACGTGCGATCTGAGTTCCATTCAAATCCGCTGGTGCTATCAGTAGTGGGTCCTGTGCGGAGTGGCAACGCCGCGCCGATGCCGAACTGCCAGTCATCGTTGATGGTTCCGTTGAATCCACCCGTGATATTCAAATAATCCGTCTTGCCCAACTGACTTCCGGACCAGTAGGAAAATTGTTCTGAGGTCGTCGTGGTCCCGCTGGTCGGGGTGGTCGTGTAGTGCAACTCGACGACCGGTGCGAGGCTCGTAAGGCCGCCCTGCCCTTCGCGCTGCACAATCCAGCGACCAATGGCCAGGTCGAGGAACAAATAGGTCGGTTGCCGGACGTTGCTGGTTGGCGCCGTGTTAAGACGACTGCCAATCGGGCCGCTGTTGAGCCGATAAGAGGCAAATCCGCTGGCAAACCAATTCGTGCCCGGGGTCCACTGACCGCCTATCCAGGGCGTGAAATACCAGGCATCCATAAAAAATGCAGGGGCACCGAAGATTTGAGATTGAGATATAATGAAATCGGGACCGGTCGGTGCTTCCACCCGGACTCCGGCCGAATAGGCTTGGTCGGCATCTTCCCATACCAGGGCCTTGAGCCCGAAGGCCAAGTCACCAAACTGCCCGGCCATTGGCGTGGCATTTTCTACTTTCGCCTGAGTATCGAGGTTGGGGTCAGTCGAGTAATAAAGCGGCACAATCAGGTCGAGTGAAATATTCTCATTGAAAAAAGTCTTTTCACCCCAGAAACGATACTCCTGAAGATTCCTCGTGCGATTGGTTCGTGGCGGCCCAATTTCTGAGCCAACCTGCGTACCCTGCAACGTATCAAAGTGAAAGCCGATCCGATCGCGAGGGATCACGCTGTTGTTCTCGCAAATCTTGGTCGTGTGCTGCTGGAAGCTATAAAAATCAGCAAATAAGGCATTCATCAGATTCGGCTGCAGCAGACCGCCGTCACCGAGCATGTTAGGCACCGCATATGCGTCTTCCCATGTCTGTGCAGTTGCAACTTGCGAACCAAGGGTGAATAAAACGGTGAGTGATAAAAATATCTTTTTCATATTATTTTCCGCCTAAGTGAGATGCTTGTTCCGATGTTCCCAGAGTGTGTTTAACGGAAATAGTAGTTCAGGTTCGCTAAAAGTGCCCAACTGAAAGTCCGGTCCGAGTTCCATTCAAATCCGGCCGGGCCCTGAGCGAGTCCTGTGCGAAGTGGCAACGCAGCACCGATGCCGAACTGCCAGTCGTCGTTGATGGTTCCGTTGAATCCACCCGTGATGTTCAAATAGTCGGTCTTGCCAATCAGCTCACCCGACGAGTAATCGTCCTCACCCGGATCGATCGTGCCATTGGTGGGTGTCGTCGTGTAATGCAACTCGACGACTGGTGCGAGGCTGGTAAGGCCGCCCTGCCCCTCTCGCTGAACGATCCAGCGGCCGATGGCCAGATCGACAAACAGATAGGTCGGTTGACGAAACACATTCGGCCCTCGCCGCTGAGAAACCCGAGTCATCGTTCCGCTGTTCAGTTGATAGGAGACAAAACCGCTGGCAAACCAATCGGGACCTGGTGTCCACTGACCACCGATCCAGGGGGTGAAGTACCACACGTCCATGTCGATACGGTCTTCGACCTGACCACCCAAATCGACGATGAAATCGGGTGCGGTGGGTGCTTCGACGCGAACGCCCGCCGAATAGGCTTTGTCTTCGTCTTCCCAAACTAGTGCTTTGAGACCGAACGCTAAATCGCCGAACTGGCTGTCCAATGGAGTCGGGTTATTTACTTCCGCAAGGCTGTCAAGAAATCGATCCGTCGAGTAATAGAGCGGCACGATCAGATCGAGTGAAATATTCTCGTTGAAAAATGTCTTCTCTCCCCAGAATCGATACTCCTGGAGATTACGCGTTCGATTAGACCCGCCAGGTTCCGCCGGGGGGATATTAGCCCGACCCGTCTGCACATCCTGCAGCGCATCGAAATGAAAGCCGATACGATCGCGTGGAATCACGCTGTTATTTTCACAGATTTTGGTCGTATGCTGCTGAATATTATACCAGACTCCACCGGTTGCATTGTTCAACAGATTCGGTTGCAGCAGGCCGCCATCACCGAGCATATTGGGCACGGCATACGCGTCTTCCCACGTCTGTGCACTGACGCCTTGCACACCGAGGGCGAGTAAAAACGAGAGAGACAGGAATAATTTTCTCATGATCAATGTCCGCCCCAGATTAAATGCTGTTTGCTTGAATGCTTTCAAGAGATATTGTCCCGGATTGTTTCAACTTGAAATTTTGCAACCGGTCCAGATAAGGTCATGACATGTGCTGCTTGTTATCGCTGCATGAAAGTTCCGATTAGGGTATTCAGGAGAACTCTCAGAATTGATCGGCAATGCACGACCCGCAGGAATACGTAATAGCCGACAGCAAACATAAGCCGGACAAAAAGAATATCCGGCATAATCCGCAAAGTTTCACAATGCGCACAAATAACGCAATTTGAGCGCGGTTTAGCGATAGATATCGCGATACCAGCGAACGAATTCGGCCACACCCTCCGCCAGCGGAAACTTCGGCTCATAGCCGAGCAACCGCTGGGCCTTGCTCAGATCGGCATGCGTGACCGGCATTTCTCCAGCGACCGCATCGAGATACTCGATGTTTGCCTTCACGCCGAGCGCATCCTCGAGAATCTCGATCAACTTGCGGATTTCAACCGGATGATTATGTCCTAAATTAATGCACTGACCGATCGCCTCGGGGCAGGTGCGGGTGGCGAGCACGCCATCGCAGAAGTCGGTGATAAACGTAAAATCGCGACGAATCGAACCATCGCCGAAGAGTGGCAGCGGTTTGCCGTCAAGAATGGCCTTGGTGAAAATGGTCATCGCCAGATCGGGTCGCAAACGTGGACCATAAATGCTGAAGGGTCGCAGGCAAACGACAGGCACTTCATGCAAGGCGTGATAGGTCAGCCCCATCAACTCAGCGGCTCGTTTACTTGCACCATACGGCGAGAGTGGCACACCGATCGAAGCATCTTCCTGAAAAGGTGCCTCTGCGCCCCCACCATACACGGTGCTGCTACTGGCCATCACGAATCGCTCAACCGGTCTGTTGCGGGCCGCCTCCAGCAGACACAACGTGCCTTCGATGTTGGACTTCTGATAGAGGTGGGGTCGTTCGATGCTCGGTCGCACACCGGCGTAGGCGCCAAAGTGAAAAACCTCCTGCACATCCGTGTCAGCGAACAGGCGATGCATCGCGTCCTGATTACAAAAGGTTTCCTCCACCATCGTAACCTGTGGATTTTTTTCAAACGCGGTGACATTCTTGCGTTTGATCGCCGGATCATAGTAATCGTTGTAGTTGTCGAGACACACAATCTTTTCGCTCGACTGATGCAAAAACCGCTCGACTAGGTGGCTGCCGATAAAGCCCGCGCCGCCGGTAATCAGAATTGACATGGAACACGGGCCTCTGTGTTGAAACAATAGAAGACACAACTTTTACAATAACAGGCACAACTCAACAAGTCGAACAGGGCCAGAGACGTCCGAGACTCAATCGAACCAACGCCCAGGCAGCCTTCACAACTTCACCAAGATTTAACTTCGAGCCGCCTTGATCCCGGTCTACAAAACGCGAGGGAATTTCGTCGAAGAGTGCACCTCGCCGCTGCAATCGGAACAGCATTTCTTCCTCAAAGGCATAACCGCGAGCGTAAAATTTTTCGTCCAGGACCGGCCCGAGTGTCGACACACGATAACAGCGAAAACCAGTACTGCAATCACAAACATGGAGCCCCAAAAACCACCGGGCAAACCAATTGACCAACCAACTCATCATTCTCCGCTGCAGCCCCCAGCCTTCAATACTGCCACCAACCGTATAACGCGAAGCAATTGTTACATCGATCCTACGGTTCTTATCCTCCCCACTCATGTGTGACACCAGTTGCCCTAACTCCGCAGGCGCGTGCGATAGATCGGCGTCCATCGTCACCACAAGCTGATAACCCTCTGCTTTGGCATATTGCAAACCGGCAATCAACGCCGAACCAATCCCCGCTTTGTCCTTTCGAGAAAGCAACAGCAACTGCGGATGATCCTGAGCGGTACACCACTGACCGGTACCGTCGGGTGAATTGTCGTCCACAACAAGAATCACAGCCTCGGGCAGCGCTGCGAAAATCTGATCGCTCAACTGAGGCAGATTGGACCGCTCATTATAAGTCGGAATCACGACCAATAAACCCGAGTGTGTAAGCGTCATTTGCACCTACCAAGCGTACTAAAAATACATTCGAAACTAATGGGATCGCGAGTCTTTTTTCATTTTACGATAACGATAGTTCAGCAGCAGAATGATGGCGATGACAATTGCAATCCCACCGACAGTGAGCATTGGGTTCTCGCGGCCGATATAGGTGTCGATCAGCACCGACCCATAAAACATCAACCCACATCCCAACACGCTACCCAGGCAGATTGCCAAAAAGGTACTCAAGCGCGACATTCCCAGCAATCGGCCAAAGATCGCTGCCCCTACTGCGCCGGTCGCTGCGAGCGGAAACATGACAAAGAGCGTGATCCCGACAAATGTGGCTCGCCGGATCCAGGGGTGACCCGCAAGCAGCTGCTGGCTATCGCGAGCCACGACTAAAAGTCGCGATCCGAGATACGGGATACGAAACAAAAAACCGGCGTGAAACACCAAAAGCATGCCGGTCATCACATCCATATAAACGACCAAGGCGAATAATTTCAGCGGTTCGCTGTGCAAGATGACAAATTTTCCGAGAAAGAAAAATGTAGCAGCTGCGGTGAGCAGCAGTTTCTGCAATGCAGCGCCACCCTCTGTGAACCCCACAAAGATGCAGATCGCTATCGCAGTCAATGGTGGCACCAATAGGGTCGTGAGCCAGAAGACCGGGTAGTCGCGACGGAACGCATCGCAGAATTCCTGCTCGGCAGCTGCGATTTGTTTGGAAGATGGCGTGGGTTCCATGGTCGACGCGTTGCTCCGGTGGGGTCAGTATCCACACCCACGACGGCGTCGCCTCGATGGGATGATGTCGCTATAATGCGCGTTTTACATCTTGGACTGATCGATCCACAATAAGAAAGAACCTGCGAATGT
>JAYYJN010000066.1:0-2714 GCA_036146215.1 Planctomycetota bacterium | reverse complement strand
GACCACTATCAATCAATTTTTCATTCAGTACGTCAAGCATCTCTAGAAACGACATGTCTTCACGTACATTCTCCAGGTCGTATTCACCAAAGTGACCTTCCGACTGACTGTTATTCTGTCGCCAAATTCGAAGATGCAATTTCATGTTTTGTAGTTCCTCTGGGCGAGCGGAGCGGCCTCGAATTCCAGTGGTTCCTGGTAGAGTTCTGCTTCCTGGTCTTCGCCTCGGTACTGCCATGCCGAAACGTTGGCAAAATCGTCATCGTTCCGCAAGGCTTCGCCCTCAGCTGTCTGATGTTCCTCGCGGAAGTGACACCCACACGATTCATCGCGGTGCAACGCATCGCGACACATTAACTCAGCAAAGTCGTAAAAGTCACTCAGGCGACCGGCATGTTCGAGCGCCTGATTCACCTGGTCGTCACTGCCCGGTACCGATAAGTGTGACCAGAATTCTTCTTTCATCTGCGGTATCTTCGCAATTGCCTCATCTAGCCCTTGTTGATTTCGTGAGATTCCGCAGTGGTCGATCATTAATTTACCAAGTTCCCGGTGCAGGGATGAAGCCGATCGATTTCCTCGGATTGACATCAGCTTTGACAGACCGTCTTTGACTTCGTTTTCGACATCCTTGAAGTGTTGGTCGTCTGCCGTAATTTCCCCACTCGGGTGCCGACTCAAGTAATCGCCAATCGTGGCGGGTAGCACGAAATACCCATCCGCCAGACATTGCATCAGGGAACTGGCGCCGAGACGGTTCGCACCGTGGTCTGAGAAGTTGGCTTCTCCCACAGCGAAAAGGCCCGGGATCGTAGTCATCAAGTTATAGTCGACCCACAGCCCACCCATCGTGTAATGCGGCGCCGGATAGATTCGCATGGGCGTCTTACGAGGGTCGTCATCCGTGATCCGTTCATACATCTCGAACAGGTTTGCATACTTTGCATTTACAGTTTTCTCGCCCTGGTCACGGATTGCATCACGGAAATCGAGGTACACGCCATAACCCGTCGGTCCGACACCCATGCCGCTATCGCACACGTCCTTTGCGTTGCGGGCAGCCACATCACGCGGGACCAGATTTCCAAATCGCGGGTAGCGGTCTTCCAGATAGTAATAGCGATCAGCTTCCGGAATATCGCTCGGAGGTCTCTGGTCGTTCTGATTCTTCGGTACCCAAATCCGCCCATCGTTTCTCAGAGATTCACTCATCAGGGTAAGTTTGGCCTGATGGTCACCTGACGCAGGAATGCAGGTCGGGTGAATCTGGACGAAATTCGGATTGGCCATCGCTGCCCCACGTTTGTAGGCCCGCCAGATCGCCGTAACATTACAGTTTTTCGCATTCGTCGACAAAAAGTAAACGTTGCAATATCCACCGGTTCCAAGAACGACAGCGTCTGCAGACTCACTACGTATTTCACCGGTGACAAGATCTCGATAGATGATGCCTCTTGCCCTTCCGTCGACGACCACCAGGTCCATCATTTCCGAGCGAGTATGCATCTGGACGCCACCATTGCGAATCTGCTCAGCCAGTGATGAATTGGCCCCGAGCAACAACTGTTGACCTGTTTCACCGCGGCAGTAAAAAGTCCTTTGCACCAGCACACCGCCGAATGATCGGTTGGCAAGCATGCCACCATATTCCCGTGCGAAAGGTACGCCTTGGGCAACTGCCTGATCGATGATGCCTGTGCTGCACTCGGCCAATCGGTAAACATTCGCCTCACGTGCCCGATAATCGCCACCTTTCTGCGTATCCATGAACAGGCGAAATACGCTGTCGCCGTCATTGCGATAATTTTTTGCAGCGTTGATGCCCCCTTGGGCCGCAATACTGTGAGCTCGTCGCGGGCTGTCTTGAAAACAGAAGCAATGGACTTTGTACCCCATGGCAGCCAAAGATGCAGCGGATGCACCACCCGAGAGGCCTGAGCCGACGACAATGATTTTGTACTTCGGCCTATTCCGCGGACCCACCAGGCGAATGCTTTCAAGGTGAGCGGTCCATTTGTCTTCAATCGGACCATCCGGAATTTTTGCATTGAATTCCATGGCTTACATTACTCCGTCTGCGAGTTGTGTCGACTCGGTGGCCGGTGGAAGCGGCATCATGTCTAGGTAAAAAAGTACGGGGACTGCGGCAAAACCTAAAAAGAGACCGATTGAACTCAGCGTTGCGAGCAGCCGAAAAGCGCGGTTCCGATCCGGATTATCGAGTCCCAATGTTTGGAATAGGCTCCAGACCCCGTGGTGAACATGTAGGGCGAGTGCGGCCATCACCAGCACATACAGTCCGGCAAAAAACCAGCGGTGAAACGCATAATATAGATTAGCGTAAACTTCACCCTCCACAAAACGGGCACCGCCAACGGTGCCGAACGTAAATTGGGCCAAGTGGAATACGACGAACACGAGGAGCAAAGTACCACTGACCATCATCCAGCGGGCCGTTTTACTGGCCTGCGAATAATCGTGCTTTGCGTAGTCGTTTTTCCTGGCTGCATGATTCTTTCGAGCCAGAATAATCACCGTGTACACATGAAGCACCAATGCGACCAACAGTATGATTCTCGCAATCCACAGGAGAAAACTGTACGGAACAAGTGGCTCCCCGACGGTTCTCAGGAAGTGGGCATACACATCGATGTGCGGTTCACCTGCTGCATCGTTACCGGTGAAAACTTTGAGATTTCCGACCATGTGGCCCA
>JAYYJN010000065.1:0-31990 GCA_036146215.1 Planctomycetota bacterium | reverse complement strand
GAATATGATGACGACTTGGACGATGATGAACTGCTCGGAGAAGAAGCCGCTTGAGATGAACCAATTGTTTTGAGCAAGTGTTTTGAGCAAAACCAAAAGCCCACTGCGTTGCAGTGGGCTTTTTTTGGATATCGTTCTTCCCCTGTGTTCTGATCAATGGTCTGATCAATGAACTCAGAGCAACGAATGCACTAAAATTGACAGATTGCTCACTGCGGGAAGCTAACTGCGGGAAATTGAGAGGACCGATGCCTCCTGGGTGCTACCGGGCAGGGGCGAGGGCGTGCCGACCGGGATTTCTTCGGCGTTTGGCTCTGCATCTTGAGCCACATTTTCAGCATTTTGCATTTCAACCAACACCTCATCGGGGGGCCCGTTGGGCGGAGTTTTAAGTGGCGGTGGGCACCAGTTAGGATACGTGTAACCGATTAAATTTGGATAGTTCAGGTGGCAATAGGGAGATCCGGGATAGCAACAGCCACCCATCATGGAGACAAATACGATGTATCCGGTGAGCATCAAAAAGCGGGTCATCGAGCCGATTCCTTCCAAGTCGCGCGGGGAATTTGTTGAGGATCTTCTGGGTTTGTCGACGTGATCCTGCGATGTAGACTTAACGGGTGTCCACACGTTGTTGCGGTTCCTTCTGGGTTTTGCGAGTTTGCAAAAACAGATGCCCCGGTAGCTCAGCTGGATAGAGCAGCTGACTTCTAATCAGCAGGTCGATGGTTCGAATCCATCCCGGGGTGCTTCTGTTTTGGCATGTGAGAAAGTGTTCTTTCTCTGCGGGGTATTTGGTGCAGGGGACTAAAATCGCCCCACTCTATCAGTCAGTTATTTAAGTTGTGGTGGTGGGGCGTCGGTTTGCTCCCGCCCCGCAACATAAGTCCGGTTGTCGGAATAAAAGAAAGCCTCTCCTTCTACCGCGAGTTCCGTTTCTGAGGCTTCGTTGCCATAGGTAGCTCGAACAATATGTTCGCCTTCTCTGTGACCAATTGCGCGGAACATTAATTCCTGCCTCTGGTTGATGGCAAGATTGATCGGTGCGAATTGCAACTGGCGGCCATCCACTTTTAGGCCGTCGCGCTCTTCAGCCTGCATGCCTTCTGGTAGATCGACCCGAATCACAACATGGTTAGCATGCCGCGTGCCATGGTTAGTCACCGCAACCGTAAATGTGGCGATTTCACCCACCTCGACCGGTCCACTTTCGTTGATGACCGCAGCAAACAATTGGGGTCGTAATACGACATCGGTCGCAAACTGGTCGACGGCCGAGAGCCCGTCCCGCGATTTGGCTTTCGCCTGAGGAACTTGACGACCCTCTTCGACGGCTCGCGTATAGACCGACCAGCTCACTTCTTCGGCAGGACTGAGCTGCGGAATTTTCCAGCAGAGTAAGTTTTCTTCTTTGCTGCATAATCCTTGTTTGCTGGTTCCTAAAATTTTTAAGCCGAAGGGAATTGCCATTTCAACATCCACATGTTCGGTAGGTGCATCGCCTGGGTTGGAGACGCGCACTACATACTCACCATTTCGATGCAAATATCGGATTGAGGGTCCGTCGACTACAATCTCTAATCTTGGTCTTGTGATCAGCGTGTGCCACTCGGTCTCTGCTAACTGATCCATACTGTCCCGAGCGGCAAAGTGAGCATCAAGTGCTTTCTGAGTTAGGGCCTTGGCGGAAAAATGGATCACTCGAGATTCACCAGGAGCAATTTGGGCAAAAGTCAGCGGTGCGGTCGAACTTTCCCCAACATGAGTTTCGCTGGGCAGAGTCGGGGTAACAACAACGTCCTCGGCGGTCCCATCACCGTTATTGGACACGGTGACCTGATATTGCACGAGTCCTCCATGACCGATTTCAATTGGTGCCGTGCATTCCAGTTCTAGTTTTGCCTGGCGAACCTGTATCTGCGTTTCATTTTGAGTGGCAAAGCTTGTGCGGGCCTGAAGTTGTATTGGCCCGGTCTTTTCCGGCTTTAATTCCAAACGGATTTCACGTTTTTGCCGAGGGGCAATTTTTCCTAGATTAAATCGGGCAACACCTTCCTCAATGGCCCCAGGTTGCGGGGACGCGCTGAGTAGACGCGCATCGGTCGGCAAGGCGACCTGTACGACGACAATCTCTGCGGCTTGATTACCCACATTTTGCACCTGCAACTGATACGCCGCACTTCGGCCAAGATGTATTTCATTGGGCGAGATTGTTTTTACCGTAAGCACCGGAGCCAAATGATCGATCGGTGGAAGTACGGTTTCTTCACCGCGACTGACACTTGCACTGAGAAAAAGTGAAGTAAACGTCAGCACGTAACGGCATCGCGTGCACAAATACATCATGGTCACTGCTTTCAACGAAGTTCGTGATTTGTCCGCCTTATCACCCGAGAGTTAATGAATGCATCACCAGCTCAGAAGCAATAATCGCCGGCAGGCGGCTTGAGAGTACGACACGGATCAAAGAGTGATCTGTTAGGGCTTGCCCCGCATCCATCATGCGGATCCCCCGAGCCCAAGCGTCGCTGCCAGTTTTGGTTTAACGATTGTATCGGCTATAACGCTTTTGTCGCTTGATACGAAATGGTCGACTCTTCCGCGTTAAGCCGCTGGCAACGCTTGCTGCATGCTGGCTGCTTGCTGATAACGATGGTCGTTCCTATCGGATGCAATCAGTTTTCAACGCTCGGGGTGAAGGGTCCCGATCCGGTGGATTGTCAACTGGATGCCTGCATCGGTCTCTTGGACCTGCCGGAGGCCTTTTCGCGATTACCATCCTCCCAAAGTCGCTGAGATGATTTTTTCCGCCCGATTTGTCTAAATGCCCATAGTGAAGGGCGTTGTTCAGGCGGCAGGCTGTTGGTTCTAATGGTGGGGTGTGAATCGACTGAGAAAGCGAATCGATGGTCTACCGCAGCCTTAAAGAATGCATTGTTGATCTAGAGACGACCGACCAATTGGTCAGGATCGAACAGGAGGTAGATCCGTACCTTGAGGCAGCGGAAATCCACCGGCGGGTACACCAAGCCGGGGGGCCAGCCATTTTATATGCCCGGGTAAAAGGCTCGCCGTTTCCGATGGTGAGCAATCTGTTTGGAACTCTCGAGCGGGCCCGTTATATTTTTCGCGATACGCTACATCGAGTCCAAAGGTTGATTGAACTAAAAATCGACCCGGCCCATTTTTTCCGCCAACCCTTTCGCTACGCCTCGGCTCCACGGACCGCGTGGCACACTCTTCTCAAAAGAGTCCGCTCAGGGCCGGTTTTGGAGGGCACCACCACAATCGGGCAGTTGCCACAGTTAGTTTCCTGGCCCGAAGATGGCGGGGCATTTGTTACCTTGCCTCAAGTCTATACAGAGGATGTACAGAATCCGGGTATTGCCCATTCGAATCTCGGTATGTATCGAATCCAGCTCTCTGGTGGCAGCTATGTGCAAGATGAAGAAATTGGGATGCACTATCAATTGCACCGAGGGATTGGCGTACACCATCGCGCGGCCATCGAAGCGGGTGAACCGCTTCGCGTCAATATTTTTGTGGGAGGTCCCCCGGCCATGAATTTGGCGGCGGTAATGCCGTTACCGGAAGGATTGTCCGAACTGCGATTTAGCGGAGCTTTGAATGGTCGCCGTACACGAATGATCACAAACGCTGATTTGCCGATCTATGCCGATGCTGATTTTTGTATTTCCGGGTATGTGATCCCCGACAAGATGCTACCCGAGGGTCCGTTCGGAGATCATTTGGGTTATTACAGTCTGGCTCACGATTTTCCCGTCATGCGTGTTACGGGCGTACACCACCGCCGTGATGCGATTTGGCCGTTCACGGTGGTCGGTCGCCCCCCACAGGAAGATACAATCTTTGGCCAGTTGATTCATGAATTGACAGGGCCTGTGATTCCTTCCTTAATCCCGGGGCTGAAGGCCGTGCATGCCGTTGATGCATCCGGGGTGCACCCTCTGCTATTGGCGATCGGCAGCGAACGTTATGTACCCTATCAACAGACAACACAACCGGCCGAACTTTTGACTCAAGCGTCGGCTATTTTAGGCCAAGGGCAACTTTCCCTAGCTAAATATCTGTGGATCACTGAAGATGCGGACCATGCTGGTCTTGATATTCATAAAATTGACCAATTTATGATGCACATGCTCCAGCGGATTGACTGGACTCGTGACCTTCACTTTCATACCTGTACTACGATTGACACACTCGATTACTCTGGTAGCGGCCTAAACCAAGGATCAAAAGTGGTCATTGCGGCCAACGGCCCTGTCCAGCGAACGCTCCCAAGTGAAATTCCCGCCGATATTCGGCTGCCCGAGGGGTGGTCCCGTCCACAAGTCGTATTTCCTGGCGTCATGGCTGTGCAGGGTCCTTCTCCTGCGGAATCCGGAGACGTGGAGGACGCAATTGCCCGGAGTTCGCATCCCGCCGAATATCTTGGGGGTTTCCCTTTGATTGTGCTTGTGGACGACAGTCCCTTCACCGCCGCGTCACTGCGCAATTTTCTCTGGGTCACGTTCACCCGCAGCAATCCGGCAACCGATATTCACGGTTTCGCCGCAACATTCCGTGATAAACACTGGGGTTGTAAGGGATCACTGGTCATCGACGCGCGGGTTAAACCGCATCACGCGCCCCCGCTTGTGGAAGATGCTGAAATCACGCAACGTGTAGATCGCCTTGCCGCTGTGGGTGGTCCGCTGCATGGCTTAAGTTCATAATGTCTATTCACCGCTATCTCGGATGAATCATCAGCGAATGCTTTCATTAGATGGGATTATCGTTGTTTGGTTTTTTTTATTGGGCACGTGTATCGGTAGCTTTCTCAATGTTGTCGTTTATCGCTTGCCACGCGGTGAAAGCCTAATTCGCCCGGCGAGCCGATGTCCCAGTTGCAATCATCCCATTCGACCATGGGACAACATTCCAGTTCTTAGTTGGATCATTCTTCGAGGTCGCTGTCGCGATTGTGGGTCAAAAATCGGTGGGCGTTATCCAATAAGCGAAGCGCTCATGGGAGTCTGGTTTATCGGTTGCGGTATGTTGGCATTGAATGCCGCACCGGCAAGCAGGATATCGTCTTGGACGCTGTCTGTATTTCTTGCCCTTTTCGGCACTGCGCTGTTTGCCGCGACACAAATTGTGCAGGCAGGATCCAAAGTTCCTCGCGTGCTTTGCTGGTTACTGTTGATTACCTTAATAGCTACTCTTTTCGCATTAATCATTGTCATGTCAAACTGAGAGATCGCTCGCAGGGGGATCGTTCTTCTTGGATATCTCCTGTCAGATAACTCGCTTCGCACTTGAGATTTGGAAGCTGGGCAGTTACCCTGAGCAGGCAATTAATTGCATCACAGCGTTCGACTAGATATTCGACCAGGTACTCGACCAAGTACTCGAATAGCGGAACGAAAGTCTCAGATGTCCGAAAACAAAATGAATGAGACAGATTCGCCTAAGTGGGGCGTTTTGCGTCTGCAAATTTGGTTCCAGCATACGTTGTTCGTGTTAGCGGCTTGTTTCACAGGTCTGGCTGCTTTCTGCTTTTGGACGTTCGAAGAGTCGGGCAATCGGTGGTTTGATCAGGTCAGGAACGTCACGTTTATCACGGAAGACATCTGGTTTGTGCCGCACTCACTCATCAATCTACTGCTGCCAATGTCGATCATCACGGGAGCAATGCTATTGATCATTCAATTGAGGATTCGTTTTTTTCCGGGCACTGAAGGCACAGGAATTCCGCAAACGATCGCAGCTTTGCATGTTGAAGATGGGCCGATTCGAAAGCGCATGTTGTCGATGCGAATCGCGATTGGTAAGGCCTTACTCCTATTTCTTGGACTCTTCTCAGGGATGACTATCGGACGTGAGGGTCCCAGTGTACACGTCGGTGCTTGCTTGATGTATCTAATCACTAAAATTACACGCTTTCCGCAACACATTGTGCAGCGCGGGTTGATCCTGGGTGGAGGTGCGGCCGGTATTGCCGCCGCATTTAATGCGCCGATTGCCGGGGCCATTTTTGCCTTGGAAGAGATTGGTCGATCCTTCGAAAAGAATAACATTGGCGTGATCATTCGCACGGTGTTGCTGGCCTGCTTGGTGGTTATTTTGCTGCATGGTCACGATTATCTGTTTTACGGTGAAATAAAAATTGACGTTGGAAAGTGGCCGGTCTATCAGTGGCTGGCGGTTCCGTTGATCGGCATGGTAGGAGGAGTGTTGGGCGGGCTCTTTTCCCGATCGGTAGTCGGCACGACGCGTTGGATCAATCCACGAATGCAAAAGCACCGAGTATTGATTCCGCTATGTCTCGGAGGATCGCTGGCTTTATTGGGTTTGATTTCCGGTGGCGAGACATATGGAGGCGGTTATGCCCAGGCGCAAGGCATTCTTTTAAACGGTCAGCAGTTTGCTTGGCACTATGCTCCGTTGAAAGCGATCGCCAATTTTGTTTGCCTGATCAGCGGCATTCCCGGTGGTCTTTTTGATCCGAGTTTGTCTGTTGGGGCGGGCATCGGGCAAACGTTACAGCCGTTGCTGTTGAATCTCTTCCCCGACCTGGAGCCGACATCAATCATCATGCTCTTTATGGTTGCTTATTTTTCGGGAGTCGTTCAAAGCCCGATCACTTGTGCGGTCATTATGGGAGAAATGACGGCCGCTCGTTTTATGACTATTCCGCTTTTAGCAGTCGCGATCATCGCGTATGAATGCTCTCATCGAATTTGTCCAACGGCTATTTATGAAGCATTGGCCGAGATTTTCTTAGGTGCCATTGAAGGCAAAAAAGTTTCTTTTGAGAAGAAAACAACTTAGGGCGGTTCAAATAGAAATTACTGGGAAAGCGAGTGGCTGTGAATAATCAAGAAAATCAACATATCCCTCATACGGTTGCACGAACCATCGGATTTGACCTGGTGCGTGCTGTAGAAGCCGCATCGTTACACGCCTATCGATGGCTAGGTTGCGGAGACAAATTAGCAGCGGATGAGGCGGCAACCGATGCGATGCGCGGGATGCTAAATTTGATTGACATGCAAGGTTTGTGCGTCATTGGTGAAGGTATCAAGGATGAAGCCCCCGGAATCTTTCGCAATGAGAAGTTGGGGCTGGGAACAGTTGATTCGCCACGTGTTAATTTTGCAATCGACCCGATTGATGGAACTCGATTGACGGCGAAAGGCTTGCCCGGCGCGATCAGTGTCTTGGCTGCAACAGTTGTTTCCGCCGAGTCAGAGCGGGTACTTGTCGAGTTGCCTAGCTTTTATAGTTACAAACTTGCCTATGGCCCGCAGGTTCGCGAGGCCGGGATCTCGCTGGAACTCGATGCCCCACTGGAAGAAACGCTCGCTCGGATTGCCAAATGCCTAGACAAGCGGGTGGAGGATCTGGTGGTGGGGCTGCTTGATCGCGATCGCCATGCGAAGGAAATTGCCGCCGTCCGTAAAGTCGGTGCGCGGATTCGTCTGATCGGTGATGGTGATGTGGCAATGGCGATCGCGCCATCAATGCTTAATAGCACAGTAGATGTTTATCTCGGTGTGGGAGGCTCACCAGAGGCCGTGATCGCGGCGGCGGCTATTAAGTGCCTCGGGGGGGAAATGCTCGTGCGGATGTGGCCGCGCGACGATGCCGAGCTGGCTGAGCTTAAAGATTCAGCCTGGAGTCAGAATCTCGATCAAGTCTACACGTGTGATGATCTTGCATCAGGAGAAGACATTATTTTTGTTTCCTGTGGCATTAGCGATTCTTCGATGCTCGACGGGGTTGCCGTACGCGGGCAACACGCATACACGCATTCTATTTTAATGCAGGCCACCTTCCGTACCGTGCGCTATGTGGAGGCTATTCACGACCTTTCCCGCAAGACCATTCGCCTCGCTTCAGACGAACAAGAGCACCCACTCTAATTTTTGACTGGTCACCCCTTGGGCACAGAGAGAGCGGGTGAGGGGAATCGAACCCCCGTATCAAGCTTGGGAAGCTTGTGTTCTACCATTGAACTACACCCGCAGCACCCGCAGGATTCACGCCGCGGGTGAATCGGGGGACGCTTGAGCATAGCAAAATTGAAATGGACGCAGGAGGTTATATTATTGATCTGCTGCAACCAAACTCTCTAAGACGATGGCCGAGGGCTGACCGATTGCGTGGAGCAAACGGTACTGAGATCGATTGTAATTACAGATTGCCTCGGTTAATCGATTTTGAGAACTGGTCCGCGCTTGAATCGCCTGCACCAGTTCCAACGGAATGCCCTCTGCATCGCGGATGCGTTCAACATTCAACGCGTAGCTTTGATTTGCCGCGTTGAGACCCTCCTCCGCGGCATTAATTTGCCGCCGGTAACTCGCGCTATCGCCTGCTGCCGCTACAATCTCAGCAATCACTCGATTCTGCAGACGTTCGATTTTGATTTGCGATTCCCGCCACTCACTGCGACTTCGCCGATTAATCAAGTAGTTCCCGATTCCAAGATTTTTGAATTCCCAAATCATGGCGGCAACCATGTCGTCACGCGTACTCTGGTTTTCGATCGTCGATCCGGCACCTCCAGCAAAAGAGCCCACACTCCCGGCTAATTGCAGGTATGGCAGAAACGGCCGAGCTCGTTCCTGACGAAACTTTGTAAGGCGAGCTTCAGCGACCGCTCGGTATTCGGCCATTTCGGGCCGCTCTGCCAAGCCAATCATGATAAGTTCTTGTACCGATAGATTTTCATCGACCATCGTGACTGGTGCCAATTGTGACTCGGCAGGCAATAGCTGTACCTCCGGATCCAATTGCAATATTTCCGCAAGTTTCGTTGTACTGACAATCACTTTCCGTTCAGCTTCTTTGACCTGAACAACCCAATGCGCCTCTTCCGTTTTTGCACGATAAACCTCGGCAGGGGACCCGAGACCCACATCCGAGAAAGCGGTCGTTACCTCGACCAATTTTCGCGAGCTTTGCCTACCCACGTTATAATTTGCTAATTCAGATCTTGCTTGCAAAATATCGGCATAGGCAACTGCCAGGTCTCGAAGGATATTATTTTGGGTCCCTCGTTCTGCGGCTCGAGCCGCCTGAGAGAGTTGAAGCTTCTCTAGTGGTTTAAAGTGTGCTTCTGCGAGACTCAAATTGAAGGCGAAATTACCTGGTCCGGTTCCATTTCCAGTAACGGGCTGACCTTCAAAACCCATGCCACCCCCGGTATAGAACGAACTACGACTCCCCTCAATGACTTCTCCAGGAGTTGTTTGAATCGATCCATCGTGGTGAAACCAGTTCACTCCGTACCACAGTGTGGGTAACAAAAGGAGTCGCGACTTGCTCCAGGTCACTTGGGCCTGATAGGCCCGTTCGCGCGCAATTTGAACATCAAGAGCCGATGCACCTCCTAATTTGAGTGTGGTTGCCAAATCAATCACGAACGGCTCTTGCACACTGATTGTTTCAGGTTGTGGATCGACTGGTGGCGGCGGTACGCGTTGGAAGTCCGGTAACGGTTCGGGGGCATCGCGCAGTAAATTTTCGTTGATGTCCGGTGTTGGGATTTCTTCAGCGTAAGCGACGGTTTGCACAGATCCAACGAGAGCGGCGTCGCTCGATGCATCATGAATCCCTTCTTCCGGATAACAATCGGCGTCGTAGCAAATCGATTCCATGTGGCTGTTGCCCGCGCATCCCGATAAAAGGATACTGAAAGATACGCAGATAAACTGCGTTGACAAAACCTTGCGGCAGCCAATAACGGCGTGTATGAAATCTGATACGGCGTTCATCTACAAGCTTATAGAATGAGTAAATTTAAAATTCGCTCTAATTTGTTCGTTGTGAATTTTTTAGTTGTTCCGGATCAATCGGTTCGCCGAGCGTGACGGTCTTATCGGGAGCACTTAAAATTCGTTGACCAATCTTTAAGTCGGCAGACTTGATAACAAGTTGATTTTTAGAATCGAGCAATATCTCATCGACCAAAATCTTTTGTGGGACGTTACTTTCATCGAGAGCCACAAGATACTTTTTATCGTTTTCATCCGTGAGGATTGCCTTCCGGGGAACCATTGGTTTGCCTTTTAGATCCTCAAGGGTGATTCTCACCTTTCCGTAATCGCCAGGGACCAGACGCTCTCCGGTTTCATTTTCAAGTAAGCTATTATCAATATCGATTTCGGTACGCATCATTCGAGTGCCTTTATTAAACGCACGAGCTTTTCGAGAAATCGCAAGTGGTTTACCCCCGATCGATTTGATCTGCGGGTTCCCGACATAAGATTTGTGCCTCAGGATTACAGGATCACCCGCTTCCACAAAAGCTGCGTCCTCAAGCGGTACATAAACAACAGCACGCACTTGGTCGTATCGCACGATATCCATTAAACCTTGCTTAATGTTTGGGGCACCGGGTTCCACATAGTCTCCGGGATCGACGTATCGTGCGGCGACGAGTCCTTCGAAAGGTGCACGAATTTCTCGTGCATTAGCTTTGGTAATTGCTGATTCAAGATCAGCAAGTGCCACCTCTTTTTTCGCTTCGGCCACCTCATAATCGGCGCGGGAAGACTCCACTTGGGCATGGGCGTGCTCTAAATCGGCTTCTGCAGAACTTAATTCGAATATAGCCTCATCGAGTCGTTGTTTGCTAAGCGATCCTCTTTTTACAAGCGCTTCCATTCGATCTTTTTTGATAGTCTCGATTTTGATTAGGGCCTCTTTCGAACGAACCTGCGCCTCCGAAAGTCGGATTCCAGCCGCTCTTCGCTTGAGTTCTGCCTCGGCTTCTTTGACAAGCTCTTCACGGTGCCTTACAAGATCAGCCACTCCCTGGGCTTTAATTAAGATAAGTAACTGGCCCTTTTTTACATGGTCTCCAAGTTTGACATAAACATCAGCAATCGTTCCGGAAATACGAGGAAATATTTCGGTTCGATGCTCACCTTCGATCGAGGCAGACAACTCGGTCTCTCGATCCAGTGGGCTCGATTGCACCTTGATCGTTTCCAATCGCGGTTGTGCAATGTCCGCCTTGGGTGCGGATAGCTCAGATTCAGAACGGTTACAAGATGCTCCTGAAACGAGCAGCAGTATGAATGGCCCGCAAACTGAAAGTAACAGACGCAACTGTGGGTTCATTTTTTCGATTCCAATTAGACCACTGTTTTTCCGGGTTGTCGTTTGAAGATCATGTAAAGACAGGGAACCACCAGCAGAGAGAGCAGGGTCGCGCCAACCACGCCGCCGATAATCGCTCGGGCCAGTGGTGCATTCGCTTCACTGCCTCCAAAACCGATTGCCATTGGAAGCAACGCTAGCCACGTCGTGAAAGACGTCATCAAAATGGGCCGTAGTCGGACGCTTGCCGCCTCTAGGATTGCATCCTTGGCAGAGCCGTGCTCGGCAAAGTGGCGATTTGCAAAATCCACCAAGATGATCGAGTATTCGACCACAATACCGACCATCATAATGATTCCCATAAATGCCATTATCGAAAGATTGGTATCAGTAAAATAAAGCATCAGAACGACGCCAATAAAACCGAGTGGTACCGTTAACAAGACAATCAATGGGTCAGTGAAGCTACGAAATTGTGCCACCATCACCAGATATACAAGAATGACGGCAATCAAAAATCCGCTTGAAAACTGTTTAAAAGCTTCGCGCATCGATCGAACCTCGCCCCTCATCCGGAAGCTGACGCCTTCAAAAAGTGACGCATCGGCCAGTACTTCCGCCTTCATTTGATCCCATTGATTTTTTTGTTCTGGCGAAAGTAACGAAGTGAAATCTTGAATATTTGAATCATCTTCAAATATACGAACTGCTTTTTCACGGACGCTGTCACTCAATTGAAGACGATCCAATACGAGGTTGATAGATCGTGTCCCTAGTCGGTAGATTTTTCCACGCTCATCTTCTTCTTCCTTAGCGCCGAGTTCAATCAGCTTGTTTTCAATGGCTGTAACGACCGAACCGATATCAAAGCCTTGCTTGACATTTGCAAAAACGTCAGTAACTCTAGAAATATTGACGTGATTCACAATTCCCGGACCGGTGGTTCGATGAATCTCAGCGATGTTACCGAGTTTTAAAGGTCGCCCCTCATTGTCGCTTCCGACTGGTATGGAACGGATCGTATCAATGCTATTCAACACATCTTCTGTATACTGAACACCAAGGAAATAATGGTTGCCTTTGTCCTTGTCGATCCAAAAGGCGGGTTGGAAATTGACAGAGCTATTGGTCGCTGCCACGAGATTTTTCATCACCTCATCGGGATTTAACCCCAATCGACTTGCCAGATCACGATCCATGTCTACTTGTAAGATTGGATAATCGGTCCGCTGGGCGATACGAACATCTGCAGTACCGGGAACCGCGTTGGCAGCAGCGACAATTTGCTTTGCGACCGTTTGTCCGGTTTCCAGATTCGCACTGTTGATTTGAAAGTGGATCGGAGCAGGTTCACCCATGTTAAGTGCCGCAGTCAGCATACCCCCGGTGTCAAAAGCAAATTCAGCGTTCGGAAATTTCTTGCGCAAATCATTTCGCATGGTTTGAACATATTCAAAAATGTCCGGTGAACCCGGTTTGCTCTTAGTTTGTACCAACATAAAGGTATCCATCGATCCCGTATTCGGTGTGTAGGCCGCTGGCCAATCCATGAGGACTCCGATATTGGAGACGATGATTTGGAGGTTGGATTCAGGATTCTGCTCAATGCCAACTGCAAAACCGGGATCCGGTGCACCGATCAAATTGATAATTTCCGATTCGATTTTCGCAATGGTACTCTCGGTTTCTTCAATTCGAGTGCCCGTTGGCATGCGAATAAATATAGACATCTGCCCCGAGTCGACCTTAGGAAAGAGTTCCTGACCCAGATAGCGGTTCATCAACAGTCCGGCCAATACAAACGCTGCTGCGGCAAACAAAACAACGAGATAGCGTAGCCTCAATAAGGAGCGAAGCACCGTCTGGTAGGTGCGGGCGAAAATGCCTGACTTCAACGAGGTTTCTCGTCTTTTATCGTCTGTCGTGCGCACGTTGAGGAATCTGGCACAGTATGCAGGCACCAGCGTGATTGCCAAGACATAGGACGCAAAAATTGCAATGCTCGCGGCAACCGCTAGGGGAGTGAATAGAAATTTGGCGAGGCCACTGAGAAATACGACAGGAAAGAATACAATCGCGAAGGTAAGCGTGGCGATGAACATCGGACCCGCAACTTCTTTTGTTCCATCCATCGCAGCTTCTTTGGCTGTTTTTCCCATCTGTGCGTGTCGCACAATATTTTCAAGTACGACGATTGATTGGTCGACCAAAATACCAATTGCAAGCGCTAGCCCACCAAGAGTCATTGCATTGAATGAATCATTGGTGAAAAACATGCCAAAAATCGCGGTCAATATAGCAAGTGGAATGGCCAGCACGATCACCACCGTAAAGCGTATGCTGCGCAGAAAAATAAGCACAACGACGCCGGCGAGTACTGCGCCGAGCCCCGCGGCAAGCTGAAGAGAATGATTGGCCTGCTCTACGCCAATTGATTGATCCATCGCCACAGTCAGCACCAAACTATCCATCTTGGGGTCGTTGGATTGCTCGACTTTAAGTCGCGTTTCAATATCACGAAGCTGACGCTTGATCTGACGAACAATCGCAATAGTGTTCGCGCCCGGTTGACGATAAATCGGAATATAGGCTTTACGTGAACCGTTCACTCGGACCACGTTGGTTTGGATTTGAGCAGCTTTACCATCTACGTAACCGACGTCTCGCATGCGAACAGGCGCCTGCCCGGGCACCTGTTTGATGGGCGCATCGTTAAGTTCCTCCCACGTTTCGACGTTTGCGTTGGTGAGAATCTGCAACTCTTGTTGCCCCACCTTTATGCTTCCTGCCGGAATAAGCACATTCTGTTTTAAAAGCGCTTGTTGAACATCCATTGGAGAGAGGCCATGAGCCTCAAGTTTTGCAGGGTCAACATAAGCCAGCACTCTTCTTAATTTTCCGCCGTACACTGCCGGCGCAATTACGCCTTGGATCGACTGCAGTTTGTTGCGAAGTTCGTAATATGCAATGTCATAGAGCTCTTGTTCGCTCATTTGGGGGTTGGAGACCACAACCAGACAAAGTGGGACACTGGCTGTTGGATCAAAAGGCATCACCATCGGAGGAATTGTTCCCGGTGGCAGATAAAACATGTCGCTCATCGCATAACTGCTCACCTGACTCATTGCGTCGGCCATTGGAATTCCCTCGCGGAAAAAATCCTTTACGACGCATACACCCTGCATGGCTTTTGCTTCTTGATGTTCGATTCCGATCGATTGTCCGGTCCACCGTTGGAGGCGACTCATGATGTCTTTTTCCATAACTTCCGGTGGCATCCCAGGATAAAAGCAGACAATCTGGACGGCCGAGCTATCAAATTGCGGAAGTAGATCCGCCGGTATTTTTGTGTAGGTGAACAGACCCATCACCGTGACAGCCAGACAGCTGACGACGATTAGATAGGGATTGGTTAAGGCGGCGCGGATCATGGTCGAGACGAATTTTAAGTTTCAGTTTTGCTATCAACGCATGCGTGATCGGTGATTTGCGCACCGGTGGCTCTCTTCTCGATCACTATCGGACAAGCAGAAAAGTAGACTTTGGCATTAATCGATACAATTGACAGAATCGTTAAGATTGGCGATTCTTTCCCAGGTTATGCCTCTCGAAAAAGCACATGCCATTGTTCTACGCCTCGTCGATTTCAGTGAGACGAGTCAGGTCGTTACACTCTTCACTCGAGAGTTTGGAAAAATAGGTGCTTTGGCAAAGGGGGCACACCGGCAAAAAGGCCCTTTTGACTCTGCTCTTGACCTTTTGACCCTTGCTCGCGTAGTGTTCCTCCGCAAATCGTCGGGCGGATTGGATCTCCTGACCGAGGCGAAACTGGAACATCGTTTTCGGCCCCCGGATCGTGATCTGGCGCCATTGTTTGCGGGCTATTATCTAGCCGAATTGCTTTTGGGATTGACCGATGATTACGACCCGCACCCGGAATTGTTTGACAGTGCTGCTGAAACACTGCAAATGCTTTCACGCGATGGAGAAACAAATATAAGTCCGCTGATGTTGGCATTTGAAATGAATGCATTGCGGTTGGTGGGACATCTGCCAAATCTAGAAGAGTGTGTGGAATGCGGAAAACCTATAAGTTCCGATCGTCTTGTTGCCTTCGGTCAATCGTCCGGTGGGGTTCTTTGTCGAAGTTGTCGACCGGGAAAGAGGCACATTGCACAGATTCAGGGAAAGTCCCTGAAAACCCTCCAGTGGTATGCCCGTTGCAATGGCAACGCAGAACAGGCGCCGCCATATCAGATTACAGGAGAAGTGCGTGGGGTGATCAATCATTCAATCAGCCATCTACTCGGTCGCGAACCAAAGATGCAAAGACATTTACGATTTCTTGTACAAGAACAGAAAATGGGGCCGACATGAGCAACGGGGCTCTGCGGTGCCAACAAGTTTTATAACCATCCGCGTCAAAAAACGCGTCATAAAATTTCGATATATGTTGACGAACAAATAGAGTTTCGAATTTTAGGTTGTTGTTTTAGGAGTTGATAACTTGGCTTACCACGCTTCAAAACTAAATTCGCTGAAATTGCTAGGTATTATCATGCTCAGTGGTTGTGCAACTGCCACCTTCTATTCACGCGGAAATGCAGAAAATGCTACGTTGCCCGATAATCCCTCCCCAGAGGTGAAACTGGTCAGTGCTGAAATGGAGGGTGCCGAAGCAGGTAATCCCTATGCGACAGAGACGAATGCAGATAGCGCCGGTCTGGCACTCGATTCGCCCCAGCCTGCGGTGAGCGATAACCAGGCTGCCGAAGTCAAATCTGTCGACTCGGCAGAAGAAAAATCATTTTTTGATTATCTTTCCGGTCGTAATGTAGCGGCAGATATTCCTTACGCTAAGGAACTTCCATGGATTGGTGCGCCGGACCCAAGCAAGAAGGCTGCAGAGTCCATCTTTGGGCGGGCGGAGCGACTGTTTGCTGAAAAAGAGTATGCGTCGGCGCGTGCACAATATGAGAAAGCAGCCGATCGGTTTCCAGGCTCCTCCATTGAAGAAGATGCACTGTTTAAAATTGCGGAATGCTACTTTTTTGAAGACAAATATCCCGATGCATTTGAGAGCTACGAGGCGCTGTTGGTCAACTACAAGCGTTCAAAGTATCTCGACACCGCCGTGTCGCGACAATTTGCGATCGGACGCTACTGGCAGAAACGATACGAAAAAGATCCGGAAAGTGTGCTCACTCCGAATTTGATTGATAAGACCCGACCTTTTAACGATTTACAGGGATCGGCAATGCGGGCATTCGAAAAAGTCCGGCTGAATCATCCCACAGGCTCACTGGCCGATGACAGTCTGATGGCCACTGCAACGGCCAATTTTCTCAGACGGCGATATGACGATGCAGATTACTACTATGGTCTGGTGCGTCAGGAGTATCCGGGAAGTGAGCACCAATATCAGGCACATGTTCTGGGAATTCAGGCGAAAATCCGGAGATATCAGGGTCCGAAGTACGAAGGCACGTGTTTGAAGGAAGCAAAAAAGTTAATCGAACAGACGTTAAGGCAATTCCGGGAAATGTCTCCCGAGGAGCGCAAGCGGATGCAAAAGTTGCATGCGCAAGTCTCCTCGAATCTGGCGATGCGTGACGTTGAACTTGCCAAGTTCTATTCTGCCAAAGGATTTCATGGCGCGGCCCGAAATTATTACAATATGGTTGTCGATGAGTTCCCGCATACAGAAGTCGCGCAACAAGCGGAAAATCAGATTGAGGAGATCGAAGGCAAACCCTCGACTCCCCCGCCTCGTTTCACCTGGATCTCTGCACTGTTTCCGGAATCGATAGAAGATCCTCTAGTGCTTGAAGAATCGGTAACCTCAGAAGAAGTCGACGACTAGACGATTTCATAAAGGGTGCCGAATGAATTCATCTTTGACCATGCACCTCCAACGACAGCGTATGATTTTCTGCGTTCGCATCCCAATTATTCTGTTCATCGGCACTTTCCTTATTCCGGGCTGTGCGGCCTATCGATTCGGGACTCAAGGACTCTATCCGCCGCATATCCAAACGGTTTATGTGCCCGTATTCAAGTCCGATAACTTACGGCCCGGTATGGGGGCGTGGCTCACTGAAGCGGTTGTGAAAAAAATCGAACAAAACACAAACTATAAGGTTGTTAGCCAAGACAATGCAGATACGGTGCTCGAAGGTACGGTACTCCCCATTACAAAGGCGGTCTCGGTGACGACCATTAATGACGACTTACGAGAGGTCGACATGACAGTCCAGTTAGCTGTTCGCTGGCTGGATAATCAAGGGGAAGTGGTGCACCCCGGGGCATCCATTCCGTTGCCAGTTGCGGTCGCCGATGTGACTGGTGCCAGTTCTCAAGTCACCGAAGTGGGGCATTCAACACTAAGTACCGAGCAGGAGGCGATCGAGCAGGTGGCGGCGCAGATTGTAGCCATCATGGAGTCCCCATGGTAAGCTGCCTGCTATGGCAGTTTTTCCAAAGGATTCACCGCATACCGACTCTTTCAGCCCTATCGATCATTGGCAGCTTCGTACACGCAGTCTTCCTCTGATAGGCCGGCCACTGCTGATGGGTATCGTCAACGTCACTCCGGATAGTTTTTCCGATGGTGGTAAATTTTTTCAAACCGATCGGGCGGTTCAGCATGCCCTCGATTTGGCCCGTGACGGTGCGGACATCCTGGATATCGGCGGCGAAAGCACGCGTCCTTACAGTAATCCCGTTGCCCTTCAAGAGGAACTTGATCGAGTTGTTCCAGTGGTTGAAAAAATTCGGGCTCGTGAAGACCTTATTCTGTCTATCGATACCTCAAAAGTTGAAGTGGCCAGAGAGTGCGTCGCACAGGGCGTTGAAATCGTTAATGATGTGACAGGCTTTTGTGGAGATGGGGCAATGGTGTCGTTGGCCGCCGAAAGTCGGGTAGGCGTCTGTGCAATGCATATGCAAGGTACGCCTCAGACGATGCAGGATGCGCCGAAATACAAAAATGTCGTAGAAGACATTTTTCATTATTTATCGGAGCGACGCGATTCGCTGGTGGCGGCCGGCATTTCCGCAGACCGTATCTGCCTTGACCCGGGATTGGGTTTCGGAAAAACATTGACGCACAATTTGGAACTCTTGAGGCAAATCGATCGTTTTCATCATCTGCATTGTCCACTCCTGGTGGGTCATTCACGCAAGGGATTTATTAAAAAAGTTTTGGAGGCTGAATTAGGAAAAGAATTTCCTATAGATCCCGAGGCTGGCACGCTAGGTCTCTCGCTCTTTCTTGCAAGCCGCGGGGCGCATGTTTTACGCGTTCACAATATTGCGATGACTCGCCAGGCCCTGGCTCTATTCGCGGCTCCAGGTGATTAACTGGCGGCCACAACTGATCATTGGATTTGTAACACGAAAGACGTGTAAATTGCGGTGAGGTGAGAAGACCTATTCTGTCACAATCGGGTTCGCATCAGGGGGCGTCGATGCGGTGGTATTGCGTTGTTGGCCAACAATTGTTGCCGCGATTAAACATGTTAGAATCTATCTACTAAAAAATCCTTAGAGTTTTCTGAAAGTGACAGGATGAGCGAACGTTCTTTTGTCCATCTTCATTGTCATAGCCATTACAGCCTGCTAGATGGTGCAGCACCGATTCGTGGCCTCGTCGAGCAGGCAAAGCATTTAGGCATGAATGCGCTGGCACTCACCGATCATGGCAACTTGCATGGCGCGGTTGAGTTCTATCAAGAGGCAAAAAAAGCCGGCATCAATCCCGTGTTGGGATACGAGGCATATATCGCACCGGGGAGTCGCTTTGAACGTGATGCCGGATCGATGCGCGAAGCGAGCTACCATCTCACGCTGCTGGCTATGAATCGCACCGGATTCAAGAATCTGATTCGATTGTCATCGGCTGCGTTTCTAGAAGGTTTTTACTTCAAGCCGCGAATCGATCGGGAGATTTTAGAGGCTTACAGTGAGGGTGTTATCTGTCTGTCGGGCTGTGTTTCGAGTGAATTTAATCGAACTATTCTGCGAACCGGAGATGATACGGCCGAACGAAAGGAGGCCGAAGAAATTGCCCAATGGTTCCACGGTGTTTTCGGTGACCGCTATTACATTGAAGTCCAAAACAACGGTTTAGAGATCCAGCGGATTGCAATGGAAGGCGCAATTGAGGTTGCACGCAGACAAGGCCTCCCTGTTGTCGCTACAAGCGATGCGCATTACATCAAACAAGATGATTCAGAAGCACAAGATATTTTGCTTTGCATCAATACGGGGAAGTATCGCACGGACAAAGATCGTTTGAAAATGGAAAACGATCAATTTTATCTCCGGAGTCCTATGGAAATGTATCTTGCGTTTCCGGGGATGGAGGATGCGGTTCATCGCAGTCAGGAGATTGCGGATCGAATTGATATCGATCTTGAGTTGGGTCGGCGACACTTTCCGGTGTATACATTACCGGAGAATGAGACACCAGAGCAGTATTTGCGTTCTCTCTGCCTTAAAGGACTCGAGGAGCGCTATCAGGGCATGCCCGATCGTTGGCATGAAGAGACGCTTGCCCCTGTTGTGATCGAGCGTTTGGATCGTGAGCTTTCCGTAATTCACAAACTTGGGTTTTCTAATTATTTTCTGATGGTTTGGGATTTCGTTCGCTATGCCCGCCAGAATGAAATTCCTTGCACTGCGCGGGGTTCAGGTGTCGGCTCCCTTGTCTGTTATGCACTTTACATGAGCCACGTTTGCCCGATTCGCTATGATTTGCTGTTTGAGCGATTTTTAGATGAAAATCGTCTCGAAGCCCCGGATATTGATATCGATTTCTGCAAACAGAGGCGGGGCGAGGTGATCCAATATGTGAAGCAAAAATATGGGGAGGCGAATGTCGCCCAGATTGGGACTTTCGGTACACTTGCCGCGCGTGCGGCCATTCGTGACGTGGGTCGGGCGATGAGTCTATCGATCCCGCGAGTCGATCAAATTGTCGCCATGGTGCCGGATGTTTTGGGAATCACACTTCGTGAAGCTTTGGAGAAAAGCCAGGAACTCAACGCCGCTTACGAAGCAGACGGAGAGGTCCGTGAGTTGCTTGATTTGGCGATGAAGATTGAAGGCCTCGCTCGGAATGTGGGAACCCACGCCGCTGCGGTTGTCATTGCTGACAAACCTCTCACAGAATATGTGCCCTTGGGTCGTGTCCAGGGAAAAAATGACATCATCACTCAGTGGGCAATGAAAGAGGTTGAGGCCGCAGGTCTATTGAAGATGGATTTTCTGGGACTCCGAAATCTAACGATTCTGTCGGAGTGTCAACGTATCATTGAAGAAACGACTGGTGAAAAGATCGACCCGCATCGGTTTCCTATGGATGATACAGATACCTTTGCCTTGATGTGCCGAGGGGAGACGAAAGGTATTTTTCAGTTGGAAAGTGGCGGTATCCGCGACTTATTACAAAAAATGAAGCCCGACGACTTCCGGGATATTATCGCGACGAACGCACTCTATCGTCCGGGGCCACTTGAGGGCGGTATGGTCGATGATTACGTGGCCATCAAACACGGTCGAAAAAACGCCTCATATCCCCATCCTGATGTTCAAGATATTCTGGAGGAGACACATGGGGTCATGGTTTATCAAGAGCAGGTCATGCGGATGCTCAATCGCCTGGGAGATATCAGTCTCTCGGATGCATATACTTGCATTAAGGCCATTAGTAAAAAAACGTTGCAAACCATCGCAAAATTTCAGGAACAATTTGTAGATGGCGCAACCGCCAAGGGTTTGGCACGGCAGGAGGCATTAGACCTTTTTGGGCTCATCGAGAAATTTGCCGGTTACGGATTTAATAAGAGTCATAGCACTGCTTACGCATTGATTGCATATCAAACAGGTTATTTGAAGGCGCATTACCCGATAGAGTTCATGGCGGCCTTACTGACCGGTGATATTCCAGGTCGTAATTTTAAATCCAAGGATTCTCTGGTGGAACACTTGGAAGACTGTCGCCGGATGAATATCACCGTAGTGGCCCCTGATGTGAATCACAGTTCCGTGACATTCTCTGTTGAGAAATCAGGCACGCTGGAAAAACAAATTCATTTTGCGCTATCTGCGATCAAAGGATGTGGTGGAGGGGCAGCCGAAGCCATAGTGAGTGAGCGCGAGAAGGGCGGTGCTTTTAAAAGCTTGTTCGATTTTTGTGAGCGAATTGATTCGCGGTCGGTTAATCGAAGCACGATTGAAACTCTGATCAAAGCAGGCGCATTTGATTCGCTTGGTGCCCGACGAAGTCAATTGGTCGCGGTGATTGAGCGAGCCATGCAAAGCGGCGCCGCGGTAATGGAGGATCGCCGTCGTGGACAAGCGAATCTATTTGACGATTTGGAGGACACACAGGGAACAAATAATAATGAAATAGGGCTTCCTGACGTTCCTGATTGGGATGATCGCGAACAACTCGCGGGAGAGAAAGAAGTTTTAGGTTATTACTTGAGTAGCCATCCGCTGGAGGAGCACAAAAATTTGCTTGCGGAGTATTGCCGGCATACGACAGAAGATCTGAAAAATTTGGAGCACCGATCTGAAGTGGTGCTCGGTGGCATGCTTTCCGCGGTGCGATTTTCGCACACAAAAAATCCACGACGTGGCCAGACGGAGACAAAATATGCGATGTTTGACCTGGAAGATTTACAGGGAATTACGCGTTGTATTCTTTGGCCAGACGCATTCCTGAACTGTGGGCATTTGGTCGAGGCTGATGCCATGTTAATCCTGCAGGGAACAATTGATCGTCGACCTGGGAGCGAAGAAGTAAATGTAATCGTGAACGATATCATACCATTGGCAGAGGCAACCCGTCGTTTTACATCGCGCGTGCGAATTCAAATTAATGAATCTGAAGAGAGTCTCCAACAATTAGAATCCCTGCACGAAATTTTAAGACACTATCCGGGAGACTGTACTGTGGAACTTACCTTGTGCCTTGAGAATGGAATGCAAGTCCGCTGCAACTGCGAGGATATTAAGGTTGAAAATAATGAGGAAATGAGGTTGCGAGTGCAGGATTTGTTGGGCCCCAACCACCTACGGACATCCTCGTCGTTGCCCGGGCAGGCACGAAAAAATGGTAGTAGAGTTCGGCAAACGGCAGGGTCCTAATAAGCTTGGATCAGATTTTCTGACTAGGCGGTGTCGCGACGCATTTCCGGAAGGAACAGTTGCAATTTATCGATTCTTCGTAGGCTCGCTTGCGTGACCTCAATCCGAAGTTTCCCCCATTGGACCTCCTCGCCCACCATCGGGATATGGCCCAACTGGCTAAACACGAAGCCACCAATCGTGTCGTAATCCCCATCTTCAGGGATATCTAGATCAAACCGCTCATTAATTTCATCGAGATGGACGCGAGCTAACACCTCCACGGTATGGTCGTCGATAACACGAAATTCTTCCTCGGCTTCCTGGTCATACTCGTCGACAATATCTCCGACAATTTCTTCAAGTACATCTTCGATTGAGACGAGTCCCGAGACACCTCCATACTCATCTAAAACGAGTGCCATATGATTCCTTGTTTGCTGGAATTCCTCCAATAAATCATCGAGACGTTTTGTTTCAGGTACGTAATGAGGCGTTCGCAAAACCTCTCGTAAAGCAGGCTTAGCTTCGTCGGACGCTATCAAGGGAAGCAAATCTTTCACATAAAGGATACCCACAATATCGTCTCTTGTTTTGCCATGTACCGGAATGCGGGTGTGTGCACTGCCGATCACAAATCGAATAATTGCTTCCCACGATAAATCGACAGACATCATTACAACATCGGTTCGCGGAGTCATCACTTTTGCCACATCGACATCACTTAATTCCATCACACCCTGAATCATTTCGCGGGCATCCTCTTCGAGTAATCCTTCACGATGTCCTTCACTTACGATAGATCGGATTTCTTCTTCAAAAAGCTGCTCGGTTTGCTCCACCTGCGGTCTGCCCGCCAGGCGGTGCATGATCGCATCAAGGCATCGTGCCATGAGAACAAACGGGATGAGAAGTTGACTCAGGAATTTCCAAAATCGCCACGTATGAAATAGAATGGGCGTTGCCCAAATTTGTGTTACGGTCCAAGGTAACCAAATATAAAAAAGCAGCAAAGCAAAACCGGAACCCGCCACCGTGCTCCAGAAAACTACTGGATTGGTGACCGGATCCCATCTCGCATCCATATTCACAATCACCGTGGTGCAGATGACAAACAGTCCGATTGTGATGGCGCTTAGGCTTTCAATACTGATTGCTACCTGGTCGTCATATTCAAGGATTTCACTGAACTTAAGATCGGACTCGTGCTTACGGCAGAGAATCTCTAATTCGTGGCGTGAAAAATCGCGCAGTGCACGCGTTCCGATTGCACTAATCAGGGTTATCGCCAGGCTGATTCCGGCCATCCAGTAAAGTAGATCGAGCGTTACGATGTCAGGGTTTCCTAAAAATTTTAATTCAAAGATCTTATTGCTGATCAAGGGTGTCTGCGGGGCAATGCGGTGCGTTATCGATGTTTGAGGCCGTCGTGTTTGAATTTTCGTCGGTGACGTCTGACAACGTTTGAGGAACGGTGATATTCATCTGAGACAGAATTTTCTGTTCCGCCCTACGCATCAGTGTTCGTTCTTCTCTTGTTTGATCGGAGAGTCCGACCAGGTGAAGTGCGCCGTGCACGGCATAGAGCAAGAGTTCATTTTCTGTGCCCCATCCGAACTCCCCAGACCGTTTTTGTGCAGTGTCAAAGCTTATCGCAATCTCTCCTTCCAAAACATCTGTTTCATGTTCACTATCGGAGAGAGGAAAGCTCAAGACATCGGTCGCATAGTCATGGTCCAAAAACCGCTTATTCATTTTTTGTATGGTGTCATCGGTGACAATCGCAAGTCCGATGACAGCTCGTTTCACCTCATAATCGCGCAACACCAGTTGAATACCTTGCTTTAAACGCTCTTGATCCACTTTTGCCCGTGGATTTTGATTACTGACGTTGACTTTATACGATCCAATTTCCAAAACATCCTCTTTAATGAATGTGCTCATTTATGCGGTCTGTTGTCCTGGATATTTTACCCTTCCATGGTAAACCGCAATAAGTGATTTCACTAGGCTGTCCTGCACCTCTCGCACTTCCTGGAGGGTGAGACCGCATTCATCCAGTTGTCCATCCAGCAATCGCTTCATCGCAATGTCCTCCACCAAACTTTCAATCCTCGAAGGAGTCGGCTCGACGAGGACGCGACTGGCACTTTCCACGGCATCGGCGAGCATCAAGATGCCGGCCTCTTTGGTTTGAGGTTTCGGACCAGGGTAACGGAATGCATTTTCGTCTATGGTGGTTCCATCCGGATTGGCTTGCGAGTCTTCGTTTGCGCGTTCATAAAAATATTCGACCAGAGTCGTGCCATGATGCTGTTGAATAAAGTCAACAATCGAGCGTGGCAAATGGTGCTGCCTCGCCAAATCTGCGCCATCCTTCACATGGGCAATAATGATTAGCGTGCTCATTGCTGGTACCAGTGACTCATGACGATTATGATCGTCACGTTGGTTTTCCACAAAATACTGCGGCTTCAACATCTTGCCGATGTCATGGAAATAGGCTCCCACGCGGAGAAGTAGTCCGCGGCTGCCGATGCTCTCCGCGGCTGCCTCTGCCATTGATGCAACGTTGATGGAGTGATTATAGGTCCCCGGTGCGCGACGGACTAATTCCTGCAGTAATGGATGGGCCACATCACCAAGTTCCAAGAGGCTAATTTCTGTCAAAACACCAAACAGGGTTTCAATAAAGGGGAGCAAGCCCGTCATCGCAAATCCTGACATTAAACCCCATAGAAAAAATTTGCCAGCGTCCATCATCACCGCTTGATCGAGTGGTTGTCCGGCCACCACATTGACTCCCACGGCCGTAAGCATGGCCACCATTCCAGCACAAAATCCAACGTAGACGAGTTTGACACGACTACGCACGCGGCGAAGCATAAGAACAGCAGTTGAGGTTGCTGCCACCAGAATCACAAATAACGCGAGCCCCTGACCCAACAAAAGCACCACAATTAAGCCAATTGCTGCGGTAAGCAAAAGGGCAACCTCCTGGTTGTAGGCGATTGCAACTGTCATTCCGAACAACAACATAGGAATCGCTTCCACACGCCATCGACCAGCTAAATAGCAGACAATGACGGTGAGAACCGTCAAACCAAGAAGACTGGCAAAACGTCGCATGTTGATTAAGATTTCTGGAAACCGATAAAAAATAAAGAGACCGCAAAGGGTGTACATTGCCAGGTACATCCCAAAGACTGCCAACAATCTCACCAACATCGCCGAAGTGGTTAGATGCTCGAGTTGAACTTCGTATTCGGCTGCCAGCAACGCCATGCTTTCACTATCGATGGAACGGTTTGCCTTTGCCATTGCGTCATCGCCGGCGTGATAAAGCGTCGCGTAATCCTTGGGGATTACCCTGTTTGCCGCCGCATCGCGAACTTCTTCGGCCCGTTGATCGTCGTAGGTCAGCGTGATTGGTAGGCGATCCTGTAACCAAAAAGATGCTCTCTTCGCAAGTTCAGGGGCCGACGTTTTGCTTTCCTCAGATTCATTCGGAGGTCGATATTTAAGCGTCGTAGCACTCGGAAGTCGATTTTCCAGCCAAGTGAAAATACGCCCCGCAATTTCCAGGGAGTTCAGTTGCTTTTCTAGTCGTTCGCGAATGACCGGCTTGATGGATTCAAGTCGAACATCTGCAACCGAAACCTTTTCGGGATCTTTCTGTTTATCGAGTCCCAGAATCAATATTTCTTCTCGATTACCCTCCGATACTTCATCAACCGACTTTAAATCAACAAGCATTCCACGCCGCTCAAATTCGCCAAGCGTTCCAGCTAGGACGGTCTGAAGGTTTTCGATCGAATCCGAGGAGAGTAACTGTTGAAATTTTTTAAGTGTCTCGACCTTATCATCTTTATTGTTTTTTTCTTCCACATCAGCGGGTAAGAATGTTTGCCAGATTCGCGCAATTTCATCCTCCGATAAGGTTGCGTCCTGTAAGGCGCTAAGATCTGAAACCAAGTCTTGCCGCAGCTTTTTGAGCGAGTCAGGGCGATGGATGTAAGTCTGGCGAGCCTGTTGTCGTTCTGCCTTGCGAATTTCCTCTTCGAGCGTTGTCAACTCACGCTGCAGATCGTCTGCCAAAGCGAGTTTAGCGGCTGCTATTTGCACATCGCGCACTTCGACCCGTTCCCGAGCATCCCAATCTCGCTGTGGATAAACCAGGATTTCAGTCTGATTTCCTTCCTCATTTTCTAATTTCTCTAATAAACCATGTTGATCAATCTCGGCGAGCGACTTTTGAATAGCAGCGTCAAATTGCAGTTTACGCGCACCTTCCAATGCGGCCTGAAAAGCACGGTATGATGCTTCCCACGTGCGTGTTGCGGCAGCCATTTCATCGGGCGAAGAAGACTCTTTCGTATCGGGAGGGGCCTGAAAATGCGCCCAGATTTGTTGGATCTCTGCATCAAAATTCTCTGATGCAATAATTTTTGTTACTTCTGATAGTAGCTCTGTCTGCAGCGACTTGATTGCTTGCGGATTATTTGCATATACCTGGCGGGCCTCTCGTCGCGCATTTTCACGTTCCCGCTCCACTTTGCCAGGATTTGGGACGCTGAAATCAACACTGGCCACAATATCTCGGACTGGCGTAAAGCCCTCACGATAGGCAAACGGGGGAAGCCACGCTTGCGTTGCGATGACCATGACGATGGCAGCCAGTACGCAGCAGAAAACCCGGAGCAGTACATCCCCTCGCGTGATCGATGACCAGATTTGCGTTGATAATCTGGGAATAGGATCCAAACTCGAGATCCGATGGCCTCTATTTTTTTTCGACAATCCTGAATTCATTTTTATCGGTCGCTCTTCAAGCTTTTTGGAGGATTATCGTAGGCGCGTACAATTTCCTGAACGAGTCGGTGTCGCACGATATCGGCTTCGGTGAGTTCGACACTTTGAAACCCTTCGACATTCCGCAGTCGATGCATCGCATCGACAAGACCACTTTTCTGATGAGACGGCAGATCAATCTGGGTAATATCACCGGCAACAACAATCTTGGAACCAATGCCCATTCGTGTCAAAAACATTTTCATCTGGGCGATCGACGCGTTTTGTGCCTCGTCAAGAATGATAAATGCATCATTCAAAGTTCTACCCCGCATGTACGCGAGGGGGATCACTTCAATTACATCCTGTTCCGAGTAACGCTTAAATTGTTCATAATCAATAATGTCCCGAAGGGCATCCAAAAGAGGTCGAAGGTAAGGATTAATTTTTGCCTCAATGTCGCCTGGTAAAAATCCGAGACTTTCACCCGCTTCCACTGCAGGCCGTACCAACACGATTTTTTTTATGGCTTCCTCTTTGAGTGCGGCCACCGCCATTGCTACCGCCAGAAATGTCTTTCCGGTTCCTGCGGGGCCAATTCCAAACACGAGCTCATGTGTTGCGATGGCATCGACGTAAGATTGTTGTCCAGTCGTTCTCGGGTGGATCTGCCGGGCGTCAGAAAGGATTGCAATGGGTGCTTTTTCGACTACGCCTGGGGTTGCGGCTCCAACATGCGAAAGAATGTCGTTTACGTCTTCAGTAAATAATGCTCCCCGGCGATTTAGGCGATGATGCAGTTTTTCGATCACTTGGGTTGCAGTGCGCACAGCGTCCTCACTGCCTGCGACATGGATGGAACCATTGCGTGCTGAGACGGTGACCCCTAAGGTCTCCCGGATCTGCCGTATGTGGCGATCGCTGGGACCAAACAGCGGCATCAATGCTTCGGGGTCGGCGACCGAGATCGTTGCTTCAAACATCAATTAAAAAGTGGCGGCGAGGCCCCTGTAACCGAGCGAGCAACTGCGTGATGTGTCCATTACTCAATGATAACGAATCGTATCCTTGAGAGGACCGCCGATGCGCGATTGCTCCTAAATATCAATCAAATACTAGGTTAGGGCCGACTTTTTATCGGTTTTGGCCCCCCAGTCGGCACCGTTTTCATCGCATTGGGGCAGGCGGCTGCACGTGGGCCGTCGGGCTTGGAGCTTGCCGCATTTTTATCGCGTGATCCATAGCCAGTAAATATAACTCGCTGGACCGGCCAAGAGGAGTGAATCAAGCAGATCGAGCACCCCACCAAAACCCGGTAACCAGCTACTGGAGTCTTTGTGCCCTGCGTTGCGTTTGATGAACGATTCGGTAAGATCTCCCACCACTCCTGTCAGACCCATGAGGAGTCCATATGCCACAATGTTCCACCCATCCAAAGGAGTCGCCTGAATCTGCATCCAATCGGGCAATATACGAAACGAAAAATACGACCCGCCCAATCCAAAGAGCAGTCCCCCTGCCACCCCTTCGATGGTCTTGCCGGGGCTTAACTGAGGTGCCAAGCGATGTTTTCCGATAAGACGTCCTACCGTATATGCGCCGATATCACTCATCTTTACCGTGATAATCAGACTAATCAAAGGCAGGCTTTTCCAGGAATCATCGCTTACAAATCGCAACAGGGTGAGAATGCCGATCAGCATTCCGACATAAAATATTCCCAGCATCGTTAGTCCAAGACGCGGGATCGCATTCTGATCGTTTTTGTAAAATACAATCTCCGCCAGAATGGCTAGGAAGCAAGCGGTAATAAAAGATAGCGTTGTGATTCCCAGGTAAGATAAAGGGCAGTCGATCAGCGAGTTGGCAACGAGATAGGGGCCCCCGCTTGCTATGACGATCAAGAGACTGCCAAACCGGACGATGCCTGGTCGTGGCTTTAAATCACCAACCGTGGTGAGTCGGATAAATTCCCCACTCGCCAGTAGACTGACCAGAATCGCTATCGGTAAGAGAAATGCCCCAGGTCTGCCAGCGGTCGAATCAAACCAAAAAAGACCACAGAGGGCTAAAATCAGTACGGTACCGAGTGATAATCGCCAATGTAACACGCTGATTAGAATCCGTTATGCCGATTTTAAATCGCCCCCGCTTTCGGCAGCACGGAAGCGGAACCGACCTGCCGAGGTACGACAAAGAGGTTCACTTGCAGCGAGTCACCACGATTGATTGGACGCGCGCTACTTTTTGAGTCCCCCAAATCGGCGTTCACGCTCCGCAAAATCTTTGATTGCCGCGTGCAAATCATTTTCACGAAACTCCGGCCAACAGCGATCGGTAACCCATAGTTCGGCATAACTTATTTGCCACAAAAGGAAATTGCTGACTCGCATCTCCCCGGCAGTCCGAATCAGTAGGTCAGGATCGGTCATCCCCCGAGTGTAAAGATGTTGATGGATCACATCTTCAGTGATTTGTGCCGGGTCAAGATTTTTTTGCTGTACCTGTTCGCCGATTTTTTGGACTGCATCAATCAACTCCGATCGCCCACCATAGTTGATCGCTAGACAAAGTTGCATGCCTGCATTATTGGAACTTGTGCGAATCGTCTGATCCATTTCTTGCTGCACGGAATCCGGAATCCCTTCTCTACGACCGATCGTGGAAACGCGGATATTGTTTTCCATAATTGTTGGTCGCTCTTCGATCATGTATTGCTCCAGCAAATACATTAAAAAGTCGAGTTCGGCCGACGGGCGTTTCCAATTCTCACTGGATAGGCAATAGAGGGTGAGCTGTTCTATGCCGATCCGCGCTGACTCCTCAACAATTGCCCTTACGCTTTCGACTCCTTTACGGTGTCCCTCGATCCGCGGCAGGCCCTGCCGCTGCGCCCACCTGCCATTCCCATCCATGATGACCGCAATGTGCATAGGCCACTGACGACGATCGAGCTCTGCCAATGACGTAGGCAATGCGGATGAATTCAGGTTATTTTCGACAGTCCTGGACTTGGTTATAGACACGATAGATTTTTGCTTTCTGGGCAAAATGAGTTTTTATACAAACTGGTTACGCAGAACCACATCGCTCCATTTGCGCACCACACAAGATCGTCTGTTTCCGATCTGGTCCGACCGACACAAATGTAACGGGTCGCTTAACATAGTGACTAACAAACTCTAAATATTTCCGTGCCGCGACGGGCAGATCTTCTAAATGTTTGACATCGTCAATTTTTTCATCCCACCCGGGCAGTGTCTCGTAGATTGGTTCTGCATCTCGCAAATGGTCGACGTGACTCGGAAAATCACGGGTCTTCTTTCCATTAATTTTGTAGGCAGTACAAACTTTAAGTTCCTTTAACCCACTGAGTACATCAAGCAGCATAATTGCCAGTTCGTCAACGCCGCCTAAGCGTACCGAGTAGCGAATGGCCACTCCATCGAGCCAACCGCACCTGCGTGGTCGACCGGTGACAGTGCCATACTCATTTCCGTTTTCACGCAGGTGCAATCCTGCCGCATTTTCCTGCTCACTGGGAAATGGGCCACCACCAACTCTCGTGGAATATGCTTTCACGACCCCTATCATGCGATCAATGAAGCGACCTGCAACCGCTGATCCGGATGAGACTCCCACCCCCGAACTATTGCTGCTGGTGACGAATGGAAAGGTTCCGTGGTCAATATCGAGCAGTGACCCCTGGGCCCCTTCAAAGAGTATCTGTTTGCCGCTTTCAACTGCATCGAGAAGGTAACGGTTTGTGTCGGCCACATAAGGCTGCATCCGCTCGGCATACGCTGCATACTCTTGATAGATGGCACCCGCATCCAAAATGTCACCCAGTGATTCGTCCAGCGCGGACAATAACTTTTGCTTTACAGCCACAATATATTCAATACGATTTTTAAGGGTTGGCCGGTAGAGATCCCCGAGGCGGAGTGCGTAGGAACGACCAACTTTATCACGATAGCAGGGCCCGATTCCCCGCTGCGTTGTGCCAATGTTCTCACCGTCCGCAGTCGATTTATCCAGAATTCGATCCTCGGCCATATGCCAAGGAAAAATGACGTGGGCACGATCGCTGATCAGTAAATTATCCGAAATCGGTACTCCTCTTGAGGCGAGGCCATCAACCTCGCTGAGGAGCGTTTTGGGATTGATGACGACCCCACCGGTCACAACGCACCGAACTCCAGGGTTAATAATTCCACTCGGGATCAATGAGAGTTTGTATGTTTCGGGTCCCACAACGACTGTGTGTCCCGCGTTGGCACCTCCTTGATAGCGAACGACTACCTCGTGCCTCTCGGTAAGCAGGTCAACCAACTTGCCTTTCGCCTCATCTCCCCACTGTAGTCCGATAACAGACGTTCCAGGCACGCGCGCGATCTCCTACGATCCAATTCAAGATAGTTTGCGGAACAGAGCCCCGAGGGGCAGAGGAATGAAGGACAGGATATCTGTCCTCGATGCAAACCACCGAGTCTATCCGGTGTGAAAAGGACTGACAAGAACTGCGGTGCAAAACTCGTCAAAATCCCGGGCTTCACAAAAGGAATCCCGAGTCGTAACCATCAATATGCCATTCTTACCGCTAACCTTGAGGAAATTGGCGGCAGTATTCGTAGATGGCGATTGCTGAGGCGGTTGCCGCATTATGACTGAACGGAAGTCCATAGACAGGGATTTCAACCACATCATCTACGATGCTCAACACGGCTTCCGAAATACCTTTTCTTTCGTTTCCCACAATCAAAGCGGTTCGCCTTTGAAATGCGTATGTGTAAAGGGAACTTGAAATGGAGGCCTGCTCAAGTCCGACAAGGCGGTAGCCGTCATCCCGCAATGTTGTGAGTAAAGGAAGTATGGAGCGATGATGCGCGATCTGTACCTGACTCTTTCCATCTCGGGCAATTTTTTCAATCACGCGGCCATGCCCGAT
>JAYYJN010000064.1:0-5142 GCA_036146215.1 Planctomycetota bacterium | reverse complement strand
CGGTCGGCTAAGTTAGGAATGCTGTGATTGTCGGCTATCGGCCGCGCTTTGGCGATAGGCAATAAAATTCCAGAAAGAGAGCAATCGATGCGGATCGGAATTTACGGCGGATCATTCGATCCGATCCATTACGGGCATCTTTTACTGGCCGAATCAGCGCGCGAGCAGCTTAATCTCGATAAGGTTTTTTTTGTTCCGGCTGCCATCGCGCCACACAAGCGTGGTCAGGAATCGGCTCCTGCGCCAGCCCGCATCGAAATGCTCAAGCTGGCGATAAGCGGTAATGCCGCACTTGAGGTTTCACCTTTGGAGATCGATCGGGGCGGCGTCAGTTATACGGTGGATACGCTGACTGCACTTCGTGATGCACATCCAGAGGCCGAACTGACTCTATTGGTCGGTGGAGATACGCTTGCCGACATGCCGAATTGGAAAGCCCCCGAGCAAATTGTCCAGATTGCCCGCGTTGCTGTGGTCGATCGACCGGGCGCAAGCTTCGAGCAAATCGTGCTGCCGGGCGCGGAGATACTCCACGTATCGATGCCATTAATCGATTTGAGTAGCCGAGAGATTCGAAATCGCGTCGCACGAGGCGAAAGCATCCGCTACTGGCTGCCGCGGGCCGTCGAGCAATATATCCTTCATTCGAATCTCTACGCACAGGACGCTTGACGTGCGACCGATCGTTACGCTGCTCTGCGGATGATAAGTCGCTGGGCAAGTTCGTCTGGTAGGTTGCTGTGATCGAGCTGTTCCTCGGCCGCCAGTGCCTCGCAAACGATCGCGAGTCGGTCGGGAATACTCAGCTGGGGGTCCAGAAAAAGCATTTTTTGGCCACGGACGACGCAGCTTCCGCCGTCGATATCACCCACATATTCCTCACGAACCAGAAAGCCGATTTTTCGCGCAACCGTCAATGCGTGCTCGAGTAGTTCCACGTGATGCATCCTAGCTTCTCCAGCCCATAAGGTTCCTCCATGACCACCCGTCTCCGGGATGCGTGCGGCGAATTATACGAGGATCCCGTAGAGAGGCCCAGGCGAATTCGTCGATATGGAATCTGGCTCTAAGTCACAATCACTACATAAGTTAAGCGATTCCTATTCGGCAAGAAACAACGACCGTGGCACTCAGGTTATCGGGCTAAACAATAGCGATTGGGCGGATCACAAAGTATGGCAGACAAACAGTCGATTGAATTGAGCGATAGCGAGCAACTTCGATTGCTCAAAGAGCAACTCGCCCGCGCGCAGCGGATGACTGCCCTGGGAGAATTGCTCGGCACGACCACCCACGAATACAACAATGTTTTGATGACCGTGCTCAACTACGCCAAAATGGGCATCCGTCATAAGGATGAGGCTACCCGGGACAAGGCGTTTGAAAAAATTCTGGCCGCCGGGGAACGCGCCGCAAAAATTACTAACAGCATTCTGGGACTTGCCCGAAATCGCTCCGGCGATTTCGAACCCACGGATCTTGCAAGACTGGTCGATGATGCGTTGGTGCTGCTGGAGCGAGAGTTGCGGAAATATCGGATTGCGATCGAGACGCATCTGGAGGACGCACCGCCGGCACGAGCGAACCCGAATCAAATACAGCAAGTACTCTTGAACCTGCTGATCAATGCCCGCCAGGCGATGCCCAACGGGGGGCAAGTGGTCATTCGTGTCGGCCTTGATCAAGCCTCGGGAATGGTCGAACTTTCGGTCCGCGATAACGGACCGGGAATTGCAGAAGACAAACTCCCTCGTATTTTCGATCCCTATTATTCGACGAAGAAGGGTCCCGATGAGACAGGGAAGGGAGGCACTGGTGTCGGACTATCCGCATGTCGCGATATCGTGGAAGCCCATCAGGGGAAGATCCTGGTGGCCAGCACCATTGGCAAAGGGACCGCATTCACGCTGCGAATACCGGTGGCACAAAATGTCGCAGTTGCAGGGACGCCCACCGTGCCACTCGGGATGCCGACAGCGTCATCGACATTGCGAACCGACCGATAGATTGCCCGACTAAAATGGCGTCGGATTCATCCGCTCGTAGAGACGGCACAAGATTTCCTGCTCCAAAGCCGTATCGCGACCGATGGGAATCCAGCACGCGGGACCTCCCGGTTGTGCAATTCGCTCGGTTGCCTGACTGACGGTTTCTCCGAAGCGATAGCTGGCGATCCCGGTGATCGACTTCTCGGGTTGATAAACATCCTCTAGATCTTTTAAGACTTGCACGTCGACAAGATAGCCATTGCCGTGGGGAATCACGCGGATGCGAGCGGTCCGTCGGATCGACTGAAATGTGGCAAGGGTTCTCTCATAGGCAGTAACCGAATCCCATTTCCAGGGTTCCAGGAACGTTGCCCCGGTCTGAGGGAAGGTGATAATTTCCCCCTCCAGCCATTGGCCTGCCACATTCTGAACTCGCTGCTCACGCTCAATGCGAAAGTAATCGCTCGTGATGTCGATAAGCTCGGTCCAAAATTGTTCCCCATTGAGCGGTGTGAATGCGGAGGGATTCGGAAAGTCAATTTTCTCGTCCTCGGGTACGATCAGAAAGTCGCCCTCAATCGGACCGTCGTCCCCATAATATCCTGGTGTCAGCGGGCCATGACACCCAATGAGTAAAGCGACGGCAAAAAGTGAGCCGACGATCCTGCATATCGCTGTTACTGAGAGCTGCATACGTCCGCTTTACCGCGGGGGGGAGGTTGAAGAGAGTTTCCGTATGGGCCGCACCGGATGTGGGGCGGGAGTTTGTCGAAAACAGCCACCTGCTGCAAGGGCAAACCAGCTCGCTTGCCTTAGCTTGCATGGGGTTTAGACAAGCGGTGTGTCGGTTCGGGTCGACCCGGCCGAAAATGACGGAATTTACCCCGATGTAAGGCTGCTTCGTGCGATGCGGCTGTCTCCTGGAGCACTTGGTCGGTCCATTCGGCTAGCATTGCTGGGTCCGCTGCCACGCGGGCATTAATAATCACCTTTGCTTGCGAGGCGGTTTGTCCGCTGGAAACAGAGAGTTCCGCAGACGATCCGGAACTCACTAGATTGGCCACCGCAAACGCTCCATCCCCCTCACACAATACTTTCAAATGGACCACTTCCCGTCCTGCTGTAACAAGTTTGTCACCAAGCTGGCCCACGATCTGATGGGCCAGTCGATCGAGTGGCAGTTCAGCCCCCTCAAGATCCGATTCGGCATTCAGCCAGCCCAGTTCCGCTTCGCCATCGGCATAGGTGTCATAATCGATTTGCAGCGGCAGGCTTTCCTGCGTTTGGCTATCGAGTGCTGCGGCCAACTGTTCCAGGCCCAACCCGGTGCGAAGGCTTGCGAGAATCACCCTTTTTTCCGGGTAACGCGTCTCGAGTAAGTCGATCAACTCATCTTGCTCATCGGTCGAAAGTTTGTCGGCCTTATTCACTACAATCACATCGGCTTCTTCTAACTGCTTGAGAAAAATGTAGGCGGCTTTGGGGGAGAATCCGAGGCCTTCCTGATTGCGGAGAATTTTTTGGCCATGCTCTGGTTTGAGCAGCACCGTCAAGGGACCGATTTGATAGCGTGCGCCATGCAACTGCCTCATTGGTTCAAGAACAGTGGCCACCAGATCGGTACAACTGCCCACCGGTTCGGCCAGCAGGATATCGAGCGGCGCGTCGGTGGCGAGCGTGCCGGCAGCATCTACCAGATCATCAAACTTGCAGCAGAAGCATGCCCCCGCAACCTCTCCCACCGGGTATCCGGCACTGGCCAGGGTGTGCGTGTCGACCAACCCGGCTGCCTGATCGTTTGTGACCAGACCGACACGCTTCCCTTGGCCGGTATAATGCGCCGCGAGGCGGGCCATGGCCGTGGTCTTGCCTGCACCGAGAAAGCCGCCGATCAAGTGAAAAGTGGTCATGATGCACTATCCGGTTGTCGCTACTCTGATTGCGACTCTTTAAGCATTGGCTCAAGTTCATCGACGAAATCGTGTACGTCTTTGAATTCCCGGTAGACGCTGGCAAAGCGAACATAGGCGACTTGATCGAGTTGTCGGAGATGATCCATGATTCTCTCCCCGATGTAGACGCTTTCGACCTCAGACTCAAAATTCGCGTAGACATCGTTTTCAACCAGGGTGATGATGTCTTCAATCTGATCATCACGGACAGACCGTTTCCAGCAGGCTTTTTCGATCCCTGATTTGATTTTGTTACGATCGAATGTGATCCGCGTTCCATCTTTCTTAACGACCTTGACGGGTCGTTCTTCAACTCGCTCATATGTTGTATATCGTCGCTTGCAGGACTGACATTCGCGTCGGCGACGGATCACGAAGCCATCCTCGCTTGCCCGCGAGTCGATCACGTGGTCATTATCTACGCGGCAGAAAGGGCAGTTCATGCTCGCACCAAGCGGATGGTTGATTGGGAATCAAAAGGGACGTCCTGCGGCGACCGACGCTGTCCCACGAGGACTGCTTTGAATATAAGCAATCCCGGCCAATTTGCGGAAGTGAAATCGACGCTTTGCGAAAAAAGCGGGTCGTTTTCAAGTCTTTTAGGCTAAATCCGGCATCTTTGTCGCAGCACGCTAGCAATATGCTGCGTGGCCAGATGTTTTATTCCCCAGCGCTCCGCCATTCACGTCTTTGTCGTGAACTCGGAATCCCCATGCTTTTGCGATACTTGGTGACCGTGCGACGCGCGACCTTCAGGCCTTCCCTTCCAAGTTGTCGAACCAATTCATCATCGCTGAACGGTTTCTGCTTATCCTCTTGATCGACGATTTCCTGCAATTTAATCCGCACCGCATCATAGGCTACTTCCTTGCCATCACTACTGACTGTCCCGCCGACGAAAAATCGCTTTAAAGGAAAGAGTCCGCGGGCCGTCTGGATCCATTTGTCGTCAACAGCGCGGCTCACCGTAGTAACATGGACTCCCACCTTATCGGCAATCTGTTGCATCTTGAGCGGTTCAATCGCCTCGGGGCCTTTATCTAAAAATTCTGTCTGGTGATCTACAATCGCTTGCGAGACCCGTGTCAGTGTGCTTTGCCGCTGCTGAATAGAGTCGATTAGCCACTGAGCAGCATTGATCTTCCGCTTGATGTACTCACGTGTTTCTTCATTTGTATCAGCACTCATCAGCAGCTTACGGT
>JAYYJN010000063.1:0-14543 GCA_036146215.1 Planctomycetota bacterium | reverse complement strand
TTTTAAGTTCCCGACTTCCGATACTTTCTCCGCTGATTGCCTCCATAACCGTTTCATGCAGAGTGTGATTTCGCACGACCTCCAAGAGTGACCTGCCGGCCGATTCCTGAAGATCAAAGTTCAATAATTTTCCAGCCGCCGGATTTGCAAACAGAATTCTCTCTGATTCGTTAACCGTGATGACGCCCTCTCCCATCCCATCCAGAACGGTGGCAAGCCGCGCTTGATCGCCCTGAAGGCGATCGATTCGGCGTGCCATTTCTGTGCTCATCCGATTTAAATGATCACCAAGCATCCCTAATTCATCCCGGTCAGGAAGATCGACTTTTACGTGCGGCCCCTTCGAGGTGATTTCCTGGACTGCCATGTCGAGGGATTTGACGGCGGCGTAGGTCCTTCCACCGAACCAGATGCAGACTCCGAGGGTCAGCAGGCTAAAGACGATTCCGCCGAGGATGATATTTTTCCGCGCCTCACTGTTTTTTGAATGCAAATCGGCTGCAGGAACTGCCACGCGAAGAAAACCCTTCGAGTCTCCTTTCGCACCCAGACGGATGGCAAAATAACGCATCGCCATCCCCTGCGTCGGGCTGACCCGCTCCGATCGACCGAAGCCATCTTGCGAAGTTTCGGCTCGCAGAATTTCCAATCGCTCTTTCTGATTCTCTGCAGCCCCGATGTTGTCCCCCGGGGTATAGTAAGAATCAGCCAGCAATGCTCCATCCCGATCGAGCAGCGTGATCCGCAGGCCGAGTTCCTGGCCGAGTGAACCGACCTTCTTTTCTATATCGGTCGGATGGTCACTATCGATTTGTTCCGCAAGTCCCGACTGCAATAAAATCGCGGCAGATTGCAACCGCTCATCATGCTCCTCGGTGAGCATTCTATCCGAGTTGCGAATAAACATGGTCGCAAACGTGATGACTCCCAAAAGGTTCAACCCTGCAGTGATTAGCAGGAATTTCCAGAAAAATTGCGAGGACCACATGCATAGTATGGGACCCTAGAAACCGGAGAACGGCAAGCCCCTGCAGCATGTCCCTTTTCTGGCGGTTCTGCGGTTAATGGGCTGGCAAGTATCGCGAGAGGACGTGCCAGATCAGGCCATTCTTTGCCGAAATATCCCTCTTATTCGGCCAGCAATTCTTGCACGCGTCGATCAATCGATGCGGGGGTTTCTCCGCGGACTCCATCGGTGAACATGGGGCTGAATCGGTACCGCAGTCGACCCTGCCGATCGTAGAGCGTGTAGTAGGGTATCGCATCTGGAATGTCAAAGCTTGCGATTGCATTTTCTTCGGTACAGAGCAGATTCACAAAACTTGCTCCGACCGAGTCGAGGAACTGTTGAGCTTTCGGGGCGTCCGCGGCACTGTCCAGGCTGACCGAGACAACCTGCAGTCCTCTCTCGCGGTTCTCTGTAAAAAGTGCAACCGTATGTGGGAAAGCATACTGGCAGGGTGGACACCAACTTGCCCAATAGTCAACCAGCACAACCTTGCCCGCATTCTCGGCAATCACACGATCAAATCCTGCGCGATTAACCGAAATCAGTGGGCTGGCGCTCACCAGCGGTCGCCCGACGGAGCGTTGCGTTTGACCATCGCAACCAAAACAGGTAATGATCCCGACGAATAAAAGTACCGAGCGGCACTGAAGGGCCGGCCTGCTGCTGTCTTGCCGCTTCATTCCATGACTCCAGCGTTAAATTTACGATTCAGCGATCAGATATCGACCGTCTGTTTTTCTTTGAGAGACCGGTAATAGTCGATGCTGCGTGAAATGCCCTCTTCAAAACCGACCTGTGGCTCGTAGTTCATTGCGGCTCGCGCTGCCGAAATATCGGCGAGGCTCTCGAGAATGTCTCCCGGTCTGGGGTCGGCGAATTCGGGCTCCACATCCGTGCCCAGATACTTGTTAAGCATCGCAAGCATTTCCAGCAGAGTCACGCTTCGACCGGCGGCCACATTGAAACTGCGTCCGGCAACGCCCTCGGCATCTGCTGCCAGAAGATTGCCGTGAACCACGTTAGCGATGTAGGTGAAATCGCGTGACTGCAATCCATTGCCAAAAATAACCGGTTGCCGGTTCTCCAGAATCGCCGTGATAAACAGCGGGATCACTGCCGAGTAGGGACTGCCGGGATCTTGTCGCGGGCCGAACACGTTGAAATAACGCAGAGCAACAGTCTCAAACCCGTAGGTCGCGGTAAACGCGTGGCAGTAATATTCGGCGGCCAGTTTTGCTGCCCCGTACGGCGAGATCGGATCGGGGAGATCAGTTTCCCGCTTGGAGCTTGTCGGTTTGTCGCCATACAGGCTGCTCGAGGCTGCATACACCAGACGTCTCACCCCTGCGCGGCGGGCTGCATCGAGCAGGGTGACGGTTCCGGTCACGCACGCTGCGTTGGTGTCCAGAGGCGCTTCCACACTGCGGGGCACCGAGGCGAGTGCCGCTTGGTGAAAGATGCAATCGACACCCTGTACGGCCCGAGCAATTTTTTCGCCATCTACGAGATCGCCTTCGATAAACTCGACCCGATCCGCCAGATGCGCGAGGTTGTCGAGATGTCCGGTGCTCAGATTATCCAGTACGCGAACCTGATCGCCTCGCTCGACAAGTGCCGTTGCGATGTGCGAACCGATGAACCCTGCGCCGCCCGTAACAAGAAAAGTCCGCATCATTCAGGATCCTTGTCAAAACGGTGTGCGTCGGGAAAAGCGGAGAGAGAAAGGGAATCGACTGGACTTTTTACATGGCCCAGAGCCCCCTCTTGCCTGTCAGGGACCGATTCTACGCGGAAGCGACAGATTTGTCATTGGGGATTTGGTCGGGTACCGAACTCTCCTTCAGGCGGCGTGCCTCAGGCAGCGCGGGGTGAAACGGTGGCAATGCAGCCGATCGATCGAGTGCGGTGGGTGGCAATCAGCCTGCGGATCTGCTTCGCCCAACTTCGTGATGTGCTTTCATATTCGACCAAAAATACAACATGGGTACATCGAGGAAGTATCGACTCGATGATCGTCAGATCCAGTCCGGAGCCGTCAAGCAAAATCACGCCAAATGATTCCCATGCCTCGCTCCACCAACGGGCAGCCTGTTTCCCCTTCAGGGTGTACCATGTCGTAGTAAGGGTGCAGAGGCCCGGATGCTCGCTCTGTATGATGGGAGGAAAATTATCGTCTGTGGCATAAGCACTCGCAGCATTTGGCTCGCTTGCGGATGCAGGTTCCAGCTCGATCATGAGGACCGGCTCATCGATCAATTCGGCAAAGGCATGACCCCAAGAATCTCTTAAATGACCAGCCGGAGGCGGTGTCTCGGACAATAGAAGCAAAGAGGACTCCGTATGATTGCCCAATTGCTTGAGTACCTTACATGCGGCAGCCTGATACGGTTCAGTGGGTTCCATTTCGATGCGATCCACACCCGATTCGGCAAGGGTAACCGGGTCAGAAGATGTTATCGGGTCAGAAGATGTTATCGGGTCAGAAGATGTTATCGGGTCGGCGGCATCGTTCGAGGTGGGTGTCTTGTATGCAGATGGCTCCTCGCAGGATCGGGCGACCTCGTCGTTGCGCGGAAAATCGGCGGCCCGCACCTCAATGTCATCGATTGCCGTTTGCAGGTTTTGCATTATTGCGTGGCAAGGTTTTTAAAGGCATCGCTTTTTGAAATGTGGGTCTCTTGTAATTCACACACCAACGCGGCAAGCATCCCGGTTTGCACTGGAATCAACGAATGCGTGGTGCCCGGCGGTGTGAGATGCTCTGCAAAATCAGTGTCGATTGCTGGCGGCCGGTGCGGCGCGGTGGTCGCGGTGTTCGTGGTTGCGGTGTGTGGTTCGTGATGCTTAAGCGGCTTCGGTGCGGTCGGTGTGCTGGGCACATCGATCTTTGGCGTTTGTTCGGCTTCGCGAAGTTGAGATTTGGGCAGTTCGCATGAGGTAGAGTCGATGTCCAATACGTGCCCCGCATCGATTCCAACAAAATCGGTCACACTGATATGGGCTGCGTGGGCATGCGGCGTCAGGTCGTTATGTGGGGTCAGGCCATCGGCCAATGCCACAGGGGTTGCTGGGTCTTCCTCCTGCTCGCCGGTATCCGCTATGTGTTGATCGTGTACCGCTTCCGGTTCAAGTGTGCCGGTCTCCGTGTTTTGATCGACGATGTTTTGGTTGAGTGTCGTTGTTTCACTCTCAAAAAGTGGCACATTACTTATTTCCGGAGATACTGCGGGGGATTCTTCCAGGCGCCCAAACTCGATGACCGTCGTACCGGTATTGCACTGCGGTGGCTCATCGAGCGTGGGGGCAGGAGTTGTCGGTAGTTGCTGAAAATCACTCCAAGCCCGTTCGATCTCTGCTTCACCCAATTGGGGCACCTTCGCCTCAGCGGCCAAGAGTAACGCGTGATTACAGAGTTGATTAATCAGGCGAGGGGAACCGTTTGCACATCGATGGATTGCCTGAAGGGCTTCAAGCGACCATAGACGATCCGGATGCGTGCCTGCTGCGTCGGTCTGCGCCCGTACGAATTGATAGCACTCTTCCGCCGTGAACGGGTGCAAATAACACCGCACTGCCACTCGCTGATTAATGCGGGTCAGACGCGGATGCGCGAATCGCTCCTCAAGGTCGCTGCCCCCGGCCAAGATCAAGCGGACCCGCGGCCAAGCGTCCTGCACCATGTTGGTCATGCAACGCAACTCTTCAAACATCCGGGGCGAAAGCAGGTGGGCCTCATCGACAATCAATGCCATGCCGCGTGGGCACCGGCCATTGGGTGAGAGCGCCTCGATGATTGCCAGTCGCAATTCACCATCTGCCAATGTCTGATAGGGAATACCCAGTTTATAGAGGATGGTTTGAAGCATCTCGCGGCAATTGGTAAGCCGAAGATTTGCCAAGAGGACGGTCTCAAGTTGCTGCTCAAAATGCGAGGCAAGAAGCTGGCAAAGTAAAGAAATGCCGCTACCGGTAGGTCCCATTACCAAACCGTATCCCTCGGCACGCTCGACGCAGCGGATAAGATTGCCGCGGGCCGACTCGATCGATTCCGCAGGAAAATACCGATCTGTTAACGGAACGGCTGCAAAGGGTCGGGAGGTGAAACCATAAAACGATTCGTACATTTTTAACTCCAGGTTAATGCCGATAATAGGCGGATCCCATCGGCGAGGGCCGTGACTGGCTGTCCGAGAAATTGGCGGGCAAAATGTGTATCTAAGAGAGCTGCCGCGAGGGCAGCCAGAAGCAGCGTAATCAAGATCCATTCCCCTACAACTGAAATGCGTTGAAATACGCGTCTTGGCTTAATTGGCAGGAGGGTGCCTGCGGGGGCAGCAAACTCCGCAAGCACCGGCACGCCGAGCAACGATTCGCATTCGTTACGGTTCCTTAAGGCAAGGGAGTTTTGTTTCATAATCAAAAGCGGGCAGCTCGATAGCATACTCAGCAGCAGACAGCCGCCCAGCATTCCAGCCGATAACGGAGCACTTTGGCGAGCAGCCGTTTTTGCGTGCACCATGTGCCAGCGGGTTTGAGCCGGAGCGAACCCGTCGCCACCATCGATCGAATCGCCTCGAATCAGTTGACCGGCAAGTTGGTTCACAGTCTCCACGGCAAGATCGGGATGGGCTGCCGTGCAAAAAATAGAAAAATTGAGAAACAGCGGGGTCGAGTCATCGCCCATCACGACCGCGATGCCTCTTTCCCTCAGCTGCTTACCTGTGTCGGTTGCCGACTGCGAATATGGCTTGTCCGCTTCTTTATCAATTAGCATGGCACACACTGCGCGACCGAATATTTCTTCGCAGCGATTCGGCGTGGGCCAGAAGGAGTCGATGTTTTTTCGGGTGATTGTCAATTGCGCTTGGGCACGAAAAAGATCGCTTTGCCAGCGGCATACGGTGAGTGCCACCAGCAAGATTGCCAGCACGATCACACAACCCTCATAGAGGGGACCGAACGACAAACTGGATGGGGTGTATTGGGCACCCGATGGGGAGGTTGTGCGGCGGGGCATCATCTTTGTCAAACGCGGCGCGTTCGCGGTTAGGGTCTACGGGTCTTGGGCAGCGCGCTCCATAACTCGACATCGACTGCACCGGCGAGCAACTTGAGGTGCGTTGCTTGAGGTTTTTACACAGCAACGCTAGCTTGCGAAGGTACGCAAGTTGCGGGATTTGCGCACTTGGTTTGTGGCTTCTGTCGCGCTATAATCTCCGCACGGAGCGTAGGCAATTAGAGTGCAACGATCATTTTCTGTGGTCTCTTTGACGGCAAGGAATTCTTCAGGGTGTTTCGCGTCAAGATCTGTGGTTTGACCCATGCGGGCGATGGCGAAGTCGTTTCTCAGACCAAAGCCGATGCCATCGGGCTGAACTTTTATGCCAAAAGTCCGCGCTGTATCACGCACGAGCAAGCCCTTCGAATCGTGCAATCAACCCCGGGCAGGGTGGCGCGGGTCGGCCTGTTCGTCAATGCGACGGACGATGAAGTTTGCACGGCGTACGATCACCTTGGCCTCGATTTCATCCAGTTGCACGGCGATGAGCCTCCCGAATATTTACTGGCGCTCGGGAGAAGACCTGTAATCCGCGCTTTTCGACTTGGTCCAAGCGGGCTCGCGCCCATTCTCCGCTATCTTGAGGCGTGCAACATGCCAGAGGTTAATCTGCAAGCGGTGCTGATCGATGCCTATGATCCAAAGCGGTACGGTGGGACCGGAGAAATAGCGGACTGGAAACAACTTGCCGACCAGCGAACGATGCTTGGCGGATTGCCACTGGTTCTCGCAGGCGGGCTAAACGCAGAGAACGTGGCCGAGGCAATCTTGACGGTGCGGCCCGATGCGGTTGATACGGCAAGCGGCGTAGAACGCGAGCCCGGCGAAAAAGATCCTCAAGCGGTCGCAGCCTTTGCTGAGGCGGCACATGAGGCGTTTGCATCACTCTCCCGCTGATGGCCGATTTGCGGACCAAATCTGCCCTTTCGATAAGAAATGCCCTGTGATTTGGCCGGCTAAGAGCATATCATACAGGGACTAGGAGCGAAGCCGATATTCGAAATGAAACGGCTCGCGAGCGGCAATTCATTAAACAGTTCAGGATTAGCAACTCAGACAGGAGCGAAACGGTGTCACAAGTCGAAGCCAAGCTATCTTACAAAGTGGTCGATTGTTCCGAGGAAGAATTCCAGAAACTGGCTGACTGGGGACGCAAAGAGATTCAACTCGCCGAAAACGAGATGCCCGGCTTGATGGCGCTGCGGAAGAAGTATGGTGCAGCAAAGCCGCTGCAGGGTGCCCGGATCGCAGGTTGTCTGCACATGACGATCCAGACTGCCGTGCTGATCGAGACGCTGACCGAGCTTGGGGCGGAAGTCACCTGGAGCAGTTGCAATATTTTCTCCACACAGGATCACGCGGCGGTCGCAATTGCCGCTGCCGGTATTCCGGTTTACGCCTGGAAAGGCATGAACGAAGAAGAATTCGAGTGGTGCATCGAGCAGACTCTCACGTTCCCCTCGGGCGAACCACTGAACATGATTCTCGACGATGGTGGTGATTTAACGGCAATGGTCCATGAGCGTTTTCCGGAATATCTCGGTGACATTCGCGGTTTGTCCGAAGAGACCACGACCGGCATCAAGGCCTTGTATAGGATGCTTCAGAACGGTGAGCTGAAAATGCCTGCCATCAATGTGAATGACTCGGTGACGAAAAGCAAGTTCGACAATCTATATGGCTGCCGCGAATCTTTGGCCGATGGGATCAAACGTGCCACCGATGTGATGGTTGCGGGCAAGGTTGTCGTCGTGGCGGGGTATGGCGATGTCGGCAAAGGTTGTGCCCACTCGATGCAGCGATATGGCGCCCGCGTGATCGTGACCGAAATTGACCCGATCAACGCATTGCAAGCAGCAATGGAGGGTTTCGAGGTCACCACAATGGATGAAGCCGCGTCGCAAGGTAACATCTTTGTGACCACCACCGGAAACCGCGATATCGTAATGGGGCATCACATGGAGCAGATGCCGAATGATGCAATTGTCTGCAATATTGGCCATTTTGACCTGGAAATCGACATGGCCTGGCTAAACGACAGAAACGATGTGGAGTGCGTGGAGATCAAGCCGCAGGTGGATCGCTACACATTTCCGGACGGGCACTCGATTATCGTTCTCGCACAGGGCCGTTTGGTAAATCTCGGTTGTGCCACCGGTCATCCCTCTTTTGTGATGTCCACTTCGTTCACCAATCAGGTGCTGGCCCAGATGGCCCTCTGGAATGAGACCGACAACTATCCGATCGGCATCCATGTGCTGCCGAAAAAGCTTGATGAGGAAGTTGCCCGTCTGCATCTCGATCAGTTGGGAGTTAAGCTCACGGAGCTGACCGCAGAGCAGGCCGACTACATCAATGTGCCGCAAGAGGGACCCTTTAAGCCGGAATATTACCGGTACTAAGGCGTTTTTCTCCGAGTGCTCGACCGGGTTTTAAAGTGTTTTCGGGATTGCTGTCCCACGGGACTTCCATTGCGCGCCGCTTCGGGATACGATCGCGCGGGTCCTGGGAACTGCTGGGCTGGAAATGCCTGTAATCCGGGCATTTTTCCGTAGCCTATTCCCCTGAGGAACTCCGTCTTATGCCAAAAATCGAAGCCTTTCCCGGACTCCGCTATGACCTTGGTCACGTCGGTTCCCTCAGCAATGTGGTCGCGCCGCCGTATGACGTCATCGATCCCGAAATGCAGGACGCGCTTTATGAGCGGCATCCGGCCAACGTGGTGCGGTTGATCCTGAATCGGGCCGAAGCAAACGACAACGAAGAGAGTAATTGCTATAGCCGAGCGGCGATGATGCTCCGCAATTGGCAGCGCGAGGGCATTCTTTTTCGCGAGTCCGATCCTGCGGTTTATGTCTATCATCAGGTTTTTGACGATTGTGGCAATTCAATCGAGCGGCGGGGATTCATGGCCCGCTGCGGTTTGGAGCGGTTTGGCGAAGGGACAATTTATCCACACGAAGAAACAATGTCCGGCCCGAAGGCTGATCGCTTGAAACTTACTCGGGCTTGCGAAGCAAATCTAAGCCAGATTTTTGGTCTTTATCCGGATGAAAAATCCGAAGCGCAGGATCTGCTGGAGGGGGCCATTAAGGGTGTGGCGCCGCTCGAAGCGACCGATGATCTGGGGGTGATCCACCGCATCTGGCCGGTCACCGACCTGGAGATCCTTACGCAACTGGCAGCCATCATGGGGCCTAAGCCGATGTTCATTGCCGATGGGCACCATCGCTATGAGACGGCCTGCAACTATCGGGATGAGCTGCAGGCCGAGGGTAAATTGTCGGCGGATGATGCGGCGAATGGTGTTTTGATGATGTGTGTGGGTATGAATGATCCGGGCTTGATCGTGCAGCCGACACACCGCCTTTTCCGTGGGGTCCCCGAGCTATCGGCAGAGCAACTCGGTGAGCGATTGGCGGGCTATTTCACCACCCGCATTGCCGGCGAGGGGGTCGATTTGGCCGAGCCGATCTGGGATGAGATTGAGAAAGAGAACGACCAGGGGACGATTGGGCTTCTGACCACCTCGGACGAGCGGTGGACGATGGCCCGGATCACCGACAAGGGCCGCGAGCGGATGGCAGAACTGGCTCCGGACCACAGCAGCGACTGGCAAGGGCTGGGCGTGAGCATCCTGCACCGGTTGATCATCGACGATCTGCTGGGAGCAGCCGGGCACCCAAAGCCGGGCTATGTGCACTCGGTCGAAAAATTCATGCTGGGCATTGAGCAGAACATTGAACCCGGTGGTGCCGGCGAGGTGGCCGAGCCCTATCGGCTTGGGGCCCTGGTGATGCCCGCGTCGCTCGAGCACATTCGCAAGATCAGCGAGCACGGTGAGCGGATGCCGGCGAAGAGCACTTATTTCTATCCCAAGCTTCTTGCCGGAATGGTCATCCACTCCCACAAATAATTCTCCGGTTGATCGCGCGGTTTATCGAATAGCTCTGTCCGGCCGCTTTGTGTTGCAGGCCCTGCTATCGGCGTTTAGGTAAGATGGGTGTTTCACGTGAAACAGGTTGAGTGCATGGTGGGCGAATACAGTTGGGGATCGATGCGACTTTTTTCACTCTGACCTCGACTCTCCCGCAACGCGTAGCTACAATCCCGCCCCAACATTGCCCGAGGTTTCTGATTTGCGCTGGCAGATCGACAGCCCTTTGGCGGAAGAAGACGCGTACAAGGAGGTGCGTTCGATGAGTGATGCCGAGGGAAAACCGGCGGAGCGGAGGCTTGGTCGAGGTTTAGAAGCGTTATTGGGTCAGGCCGCTGCAGGCCAGGCAGGCGGAAGTCTTCCGTCGCACAAACCGGCCTCTGAGAACGCGGCGACCGGTGGGTCATCCGGCGAATCACAACCGCCGGCAGAAGACGGGGCCCTGGTTCAGGTCAACGTCTACCAGATCGACACAAATCCCTATCAGCCACGGACAGAGTTCGACGAGGAAGAGCTCAACAGCTTAGCGGAGAGCCTGGACGATCACGGTTTGCTCCAGCCGATCGTGGTCCGCAAAGATGGCGATCGCTATCAGCTGATCTCCGGTGAACGCCGCTGGCGAGCGGCGATCCAGGCAGGCTGGAACGAGGTTCCCGCTACGGTCCGCGAGGCGGACGACCAGCAGGTTGCCGAGATGACGATCGTCGAGAACCTGCAGCGAAAAGATCTGGGCCCGCTGGAAAAGGCCGTATCTTTCCGTCAATACCTTGAGCGTTTCGGCGCGTCGCAGGATGAATTGGCCCGCCGTCTCTCGATTGATCGTTCAACGGTGGCGAACTTGATTCGCCTGCTTGAGCTTCCTCTGGCGGTTCAGGAATTAATCCGCGATGGATCGCTGTCGGCCGGTCACGGTCGGGCCCTGTTGCCACTGGGACAGGAGCAGGACCAACTCAAATTGGCTCGCCAGATTCGCAGCGAGCAGTTAAGCGTGCGGGCGACCGAACGGCTGGTTGCCGAGCGGATCCGGGCCGAAGATGATCCGCACGGCCTGAATGAAACGGGCACAAGCGGTCAGAGCGGGAGCGGCTCCAACCGCGATCATCTGGTGCCGCTCGAGCAGAAACTCCGCACCGCGCTGGGCACGGCGGTCGATATTCGCGAAGTCGGTAAAGGACGTGGCACGATTGCGATTCAATTCACCAGTCGCGAAGAGTTCGATCGGCTCTATCACGAACTGCTCGATCGCCAGGGCAGCGACCGCATGGCAGGCTAGATATAGTGTACATAAGTACATTATATTTTCCCGTGTGCCCTGACCGTTCGTTGTGTTCTTTTAGCGATGGGGTTACGATTGGTGCCTTGCGGGAACGCAAAGTGAATCGGGGCGTGGCGCAGTCTGGCTAGCGCACCTGCTTTGGGAGCAGGGGGTCGTAGGTTCGAATCCTATCGCCCCGACTTACCGAACCGCTCAATCGCCCCGTTGGGGAGTGAGCGGTTTTTTGTTGCGCCGTTGTATTCCGCGGCGCGGATTATTTGCCGGCCGCGAGTCCCGCCTCGATCTCGGCGAGCGACACGCCGAGCGTTTGTTGCGCGATCAGGTTGAGCCCTTCCCGATCTCCTTGAAAGTGGAAGGTGGTCTGGATGTGCGTGCCCGAGGCGCCGCTCGCAAGCGGCAGGGCGGGGCTTGAAGTTTCGAGCTCGTAAAACGGTCCGAGCGGCTCGGCGCTCGCTTCGGCCGGCCCGTCGTTATAGGCGTTGATCACATCGCCCGCGTAGGGCTGCTTTTGCAGTTCCCACTTCGAGTTCACATAGTCGGTCACCTCGGCCGCAGGCTGATTGTACTGCACCACCGTCAGCACCTCGCGGGCCGCATCGTAGCTGCCGCAGAGCGGAGTCGATCGCTGCGGATTGAGCCCGATTTTGCTGCGAAATTGCCCATCGGCCGCGAAAAACAGCACTCCCTCACCGATCTTGAGCCGCTCGGTGGGCACCTTGCCGAAATAGTCGTCATTCACGATTTTTCCGAGCTCAGATTCACCCCCTTTTTTGAAGGGGATAACCACCGTGGTTTTTGGTCCATGTTTGTACATCCCGAGCATCCAGATTGAGAGCAAACCCGATGACTTGGACCAATCCTCTTTAACGATATTGGTCAGGCGGTTGGTGGTGCGGTAGGCCACTGCCGTGAGCGGCACATTGCCCAGTTTGAGCGCCGCGCGAATGCCATCCTCTGAAAGTAATTCCACCTCCCGCTCGATACGAAACTCGAAGCGGGTTCCCGAGTAATTCTCAAGCTGTGCTTCATGCCGGAACGAGGCACGGTCACCATTTTTTTGCACCACGGCAAATGGCACGGTGTCGATCACCGGCGGGGTCCGCCACTCGGAGAAATCAAAGGCCGATCCACGGTCAAAAAAGATGCTGAATTGCCCGCCTTCGGGACCGAGCCAAAACCGTTCTTCGCCCCCGAACACATGGATCTGCGACTGCTTTTCACCGCTCTCAATCAGCCCATAGTTGATCCACCCGTAGCTGGTCCCCGCGTCGCCTTTTGCACTGGAAGTCATCACCCGGCCCTGGTAGGCCGGCACGATCGCCACCCGCGGCCCGCCCTCTCGCTCGCCCAGAATAATGGTCTGCTGGTGGGCGGCGAGGAACGTGGCGTCCTCGCCGAAATTGCGTTCATCCGCAGCCGCCTGATAGGCACTCACGATCCATCCCCCTAGAAATACAAGGTTTTTAATGTGCCTGCCCATTCGGGCTGCTCCCTCGCGTGGTGATTTAACGGAAAAAGGAATACAGCACCGCCATGCCACCGATCAGCAGCACGCTCAGCAGTTTGTAGTTGCCGATGCCCGGCCAGCCCTTCTCACGGAGCGGCTCAAGCGGCGAGGCCCAATATAATTTGCTCGACCGCTCCCGCTCGCCGGACGGCCAGATGAGCGAAAAGACGACCTGCATCGCCACGCACGCGCACAGCAGATAAAAGGCCATCATCATGAACGAGCCGCCGCTCAGCGCGTTGAGCCATTCGGCCACAGCGGTTCCCTCGCCCAGTTTGGAAATCAGAAAGACGCCTGCCCCGAGTGCCGAGCCGAACCAGAGGGTCAGTTTTGCGCTCACGGCCGAGGCCCGCGGCCAGAAGACTCCCAGCACAAACACGCAGGTTACCGGCGGAGCGATGTGGGCGATAATGTCGTTGAGTCCGTTGAAAATGCTCGGATATCCATCGAGCAGCGGCACCAGCCCGATGGCTGCCACCAGGGCCACTCCGGCCGTTAAGCGGCCGACAAAGACCAGTTCACGATCCGAGGTGTCGGGGCGGAACCGCTTATAAAGATCATAGCTGAACAGGGTTGAAATCGAGTTGAGCGCCCCGGCGACCGTGCTCATCAGTGCGGCCAGAAGCGCCGCAACCATCAGGCCCACCAGCCCCTGCGGCAACAGCTGCGTGATCATCACCCCATAAATACCTTTCGAATCGATCTCCGTTTCTCCCGCTTCATTGACCGATGTGAGCGACGCGATGTCGAGTCCGCCGCTCTCGACCAGGGCATACGCCATCAAGCCGGGCAGCACAAAAATGAACACCGGCAGCACTTTGATCAGCCCGGCAAAGAGCGGCCCGACCCGCGCGTGCTGCTCGTCCTTGGCACCGAGCACTCGCTGCACAATGGTTTGATCGGCGCACCAGTACCAGATGCCCAGCACCGGATAGCCGAGAAACACGGCATACCAGGGCAATCCGTCCGCGTCGCCGTGCGGTCGAAGCATCGAGAGTTTGGCCATTTCGCCCTTTTCCCGCAGCACATCGACCATCGGCTCCCATCCGCCGATCTTATCCCAGGCGAAATAGGTGATCACGGCAGCACCGAGCACCAGCACCACGGTCTGGATCGCTTCGGTCACGACCACCGCCATCAGTCCGCCGATAATCGTGTAGATTCCGGTCAGGGCCGCGACCACGACAATGCCGGTGTACATGTCGATACCAAAGAGTTCTTTGAGTACGATGCCGCCGGTCAGAAACGAGAACCCGATATGGATCGTCACGGCCGAGACGATCGAGAGCACCGCCAGCCAATCGCGGCACTGACGCGAATAGCGTTTTTCTAAAAAGTCGGGCAGGGTGGTCACTCCCGAGCGGATATAGAACGGGGCAAAAAACAGACCCAGCAGCACGAGCGTGAAAGCGGCCATCCATTCAAAGTTGCCGTTGAGCAGCCCCGAGTCGTAGCCCGACTGCGCTAGACTCACCAGGTGCACGCAGGAGATGTTGGTTGCAAACAGCGCCAGACCAATCACCGGCCAGCGAAGCGTGCCACCGGCCAGAAAATATTCTTTTGCCTCCCCGCCGCCCCGTTTGCGAAGTCCGGCCCAGCAACCGAGGATCACGATGCCAACCGTATAGATGACAATTACGACAATATCGGCGACGCTGAGCGAGCCGCTGGCCGGATCGGCCTGAGCGAAGAGTGTGGAAACTGGCATGGAAGGCCCCTGGTTCAAGTGTTCACAAGTTTGCAGTCAGTTTGCTA
>JAYYJN010000062.1:0-40643 GCA_036146215.1 Planctomycetota bacterium | reverse complement strand
GATCGACAGTTATATTCCTGATCCAGTCCGTGAAACCGACAAGCCGCTTTTGATGGCCGTCGAAGACGTATTCTCGATTGAGGGGCGTGGTACCGTTGCCACCGGGCGAATCGAGCGAGGTGAGGTCACCGTAGGCGATGAAATCGAAATCGTTGGTTTGACCGACGAAAGCCGAAAAACCGTATGCACGGGCGTCGAGATGTTCAACAAGACGCTTGATCACGGTGAAGCTGGTGACAATGTGGGGATGCTTCTCCGCGGCGTCAAGCGAGAGGACATCGAGCGCGGACAGGTTTTGGCGAAGCCGGGAAGTATCACGCCGCACACAAAATTTGAGGCGGAAGTATATGTGTTGGCGAAGGAAGAAGGGGGTCGACACACGCCATTCTTCAATGGCTATCGCCCGCAATTTTATTTCAGAACAACGGATGTTACGGGTGCAGCAAACCTCCTCGGTGATGCGGAGATGTGCATGCCCGGTGATAACGCCAAATTGCAGATTGAACTGGGCAAACCGGTTGCGGTGGATGAGGGCGTCCGGTTTGCGATTCGTGAAGGTGGAAAGACCGTGGGTCGTGGCGTGGTGAGTAAGATCCTGGAGTAGTTTTAAATTGGAGGGGCGTAGCTCAATTGGCAGAGCGCTGGTCTCCAAAACCAGAGGTTGCGAGTTCGATTCCCGCCGCCCCTGCCATTTTAAGGCAAGGCCGGGTAGCGCTTGGTCCTTGCGTTGCTGCAATCAGGATTGATGAGAGATTTGTGGATTTGAAGGTTTTGAGACTTCGATCGATCTTTTAGCGGTGTCGATCGTGTAACGATGCTTTGTGAGTGACACAACCATGGCAACATCATCGAAATCGAAAGAGTCGGGAACGAGCGGCGGTTCGACATCGTTCGTGCAGAACCTGTTCCAGGCCGGGCTCTACAAACGAAACCAAGGTCGTATTACGCGACAGGTAACGTTTGCGGCAATCGCCATTGCGATGTTACTCGGTTGCTGGCGACTGCATCTCTCAGCCGATCCGACCGACGTTGCCATGCGGATTGGTCTGCCTGCTGCCTTACTCTCCGTTGGCCTGTGGATTGCCTACCGAGTTGTGAACCTTGCAAATTTCGCCGATTTTTTAATTTCCGTTGAGGCCGAGATGAGTAAAGTCTCCTGGCCAACAAAAACAGAGTTAGTGCGTGGGTCGATGGTGGTCTTGATCACCATTCTGTTCCTTGCGGGCTTCCTCTTCATGTTTGATTTTATCTGGGCCGTGGTCTTTAAGTACTTAGGAATCGTTGGGTAGATGCGAGCCTGAACGCCGCATCGCAGATCGCGTTGGGGCAAAAGGAAAAGGACATTGTCGTGATTGAGGAACAAGAACAGGTCGACGAAAGCGGTGTCGCTTCCGAAGCGGAAGAAGGCGCAGCGTTGGTCCCGAACCAGGACGAGGACTCCTCTCCAGAATCGGCGGAAGACCTGCAACAAGAAGACCTGCAACAAGAAGATTCGCTTGCCGATAGCGGCGATGCCGAAGAATTTGCCGAGTGGGCCGACGAGGATGATTTGGCGGAACTTGCCAAGGAGCAGGCAGAACGCGCGGGCGATCATGGTCAAGTCGACGATATTGCACCGGTCGAGGAAAACTTGGATGTGGGGCCCGTCGAATCGCGTGTCGAGGAGCGACCTCTCGATTGGTATATCCTCAAGGTGCAAAGCAATCGTGAGGATTCCATTGCGGCGGGACTGCAACGCCGCGTAAAAATGGCAGGCTTGGACGATTTCTTCCAGGAAATCATTGTCCCGGTCGAAATGGTCACCGAATTCAAAGGGGGCAAAAAGAAGGTTGTCAAGAAAAAACTGTATCCGGGATATATCGTGGTCCACATGATCATTAACGATGAAACCTGGTTTCTGGTCCGCGAGACGCCGGGGATTGGTGACTTCACGGGAGCTGCAGGCCAACCAACGCCCATGCTGCCAAGCGAAGTTGCACGCATTATTCCTGAGGAAGACGACGAAGAAACCCAAGAGCCGAAATTGCAAATCGGTGTTGCATTGGGCGATCGTGTGAAAATCAATGAGGGTACGTTTGAAAACTTTGAGGGTGATGTCGACACGATTGACGAAATGAATGGGCGAGTGACCGTCATGATCAACATCTTCGGTCGCTCCACTCCGGTTGAACTCGAACATTGGCAGATTGAAAAATTGTGAGTCTCAAGACCATATGGAATCTCCGATCGCTTCAATTTTTCAAGTGACGGTCGGCAGATTTCGGTTTTGAGTTGCGACCGTAAGAAAGAAACGAAAGACGATGGCAAAACAACACGCTGGAACGGTAAAATTTCAGGTCCCCGGAGGGCAGGCAACCCCCGCTCCTCCAGTGGGTACCGCGCTGGGAAGATTTGGAATTAATTTGGGCCAGTTTGTCCAGCAATTCAACGATCAAACGAAAGATGCCGGTGGAATGCCCATTCCGGTCGTTGTCGATGTTTATAGCGACCGCACCTTCGAATTTACAACGAAGAGCCCGCCGGCCTCAGCACTACTGAAGCGAGCTGCTGGTATTGCGAAAGGCTCGGGGGTGCCCAACAAGGACAAGGTTGGCACCGTCACCCGCGCACAAGTGGATGAGATCGTCAACATGAAAATCAAGGACCTTAATGCGAGTGACAACGAAAATGCACGTCGGCTCATCGAGGGTACGGCCCGCAGTATGGGCTTGGAAGTTGTTGATTAATGATTTTACAGCTGTGCAGATCGCTCAGCAGCGGTTTGCCACGCGGAAACAATTTTTCTTAGATCGCAAGCACTAATATAAATCGCACGAAACAAATAGCTAACGAAAATAAGCGGAGAGAATGTCATGGCAGCCCCATCCAAACGCATGGTGAGCCTGAGAGAAAAGGTAGCAGATAAAGATCCGGTCTCTGTAAAAGAGGCGGTTGAGTTGCTGAAAAGCTTCAGTGAGCTGAAGTTTGATCAGTCTGTTGAAATTGCTATGGGGCTTGGAATCGATCCCAAGCAAGCCGATCAAATCGTACGCGGTTCAATTGTGCTGCCACACGGCATCGGTCGCACCAAGCGAGTTGTCGTTTTTGCAAAGGGTGCGGCGGCGGATGCGGCACGCGACGCAGGGGCTGACGAAGTGGGCTCCGACGACTTGGCCAAAAAGATCAAAGATGGCTGGCTTGATTTTGATGCGTGCATTGCTGCTCCCGATATGATGGGTCTCGTCGGTCCACTCGGCCGCATGCTTGGTCCGCGCGGATTGATGCCCAGCCCAAGAGCGGGAACGGTGACTCCGGATGTGGGCAAGATTGTGCAGGAATACAAAGCGGGAAAAGTTGAATTTCGAAATGATGCCGGTGGCAATGTTCAGGCGGTTGTGGGCAAGCTCTCATTCGATGAGCAAAAACTTGGGGAAAACGTTCAAGCCTTTATTGATTGCATTAACGGAATGAAGCCGGCGACGACCAAGGGCCAGTATGTAAAAACGATTTCCATCAGTGGAACGATGACACCAGGAATTCACATTGCAGCCTAAGTGAGTTGATTAGAGAAACATCCAATTTCCATAGTAATGCCAAAGCCTGCCAAGCACAGATCGTGTCTGGATAGTCTTGGCAAGCGGGTAAGTCATGAGCAAATACGTCAAAAATTTAATTAGTGAAGACATCGCCAAGCAACTCTCGGGTGAAAGCGACTGCCTGTTGGTTAACGTCATTGGTTTGGATGCGAACAACACAATGACGTTGCGCCGTGAACTGCGATCCAAGAATATTCACTTATCGTTAGTGAAGAATAGCCTCGCTCGCCGAGCGACCCAGGGCACGCCACTGGAAGCCGCGTTTGAGTCTGTTGCAGGCCCGATTGCGGTCGTCTGGGGCAGTGAAGACATCGTCTCGCTGGCGAAGGAGGTAATTCGCCTCACCAAAGATGAAACATACGAGGGGTTCTCGGCCAAAGGTGGAGTGATGGATCAAACTCCCCTGACCGAAAAACAGGTTCACGATGTGAGCAAGTGGCCCGGCCGCGCCGAGCAACTCAGCATTTTACTCGGGCAAATACTTAGCCCGGGTGCCAATTTGGCGGGGCAATTATTGGGGCCGGGGGGCAGTTTGGTCAGTCAAATTGAGCAGTGTGGCAAGGAAGAAGAGTAAAAGCTCTCAAACAAAACATTAATTCAATCAAATTCATATTCGGTGCGACCTTAGGTTGCCTGTTACACAGAAAGGGAGAGATGCGAGATGTCTGAAGAAACAACTGCAACAATAGAATTTAGTGATGCAACAAAGGAGTTTGGCGACAAAATCGTCGCGATGACCCTTAAAGAAGCGAAAGAATTGAGCGATTACCTGGAGGAGGTGCATGGCATCAAGCCGGCCGCTGGTGGTGGCGCTGTCGTCATGGCGGGTCCCGCCGATGGTGGCGATGGTGCAGGCGGTGGAGAAGAAGCTCAATCCGAATTCGATGTCGTGCTGGAAGGCTTCGGCGACAAGAAAATCGGGGTTATCAAGGAAGTTCGTGCACTGACCGGACTGGGGCTCAAAGAAGCCAAGGAACTCGTGGATGGTGTACCCAGCAAGGTAAAAGAAGGGCTTTCCAAGGAAGAGGCGGATGCAGCGAAAGCAAAACTGGAAGAGGCGGGTGCGACGGTATCGGTCAAGTAACTTACGCTCCCCGTAATTCGGGGAACGTAATGAGCAGTGCCCGACTTATCGGGTGAGATCGGATGACGCCATCGATTCTTTTGGTTGAACTTTATGAACTGCAATCGCGACTACTTTTTGCAATCACCGGAACCGCGGCACTCTCCCCAAGAGTTCTCGCTGCTGTGGTCGACTTCGTGCGCGCAACGAGCATGTCGCATTCTCATCGCTGACACAAATTATCACTGCTAGGAGTGTGTCTCACATGGCAACGACGGCTAATCGACGCTTGAATCCAACAGAAGTTCGCTATTTTGGAGGCGAAAACGCACCTCACCCTTTGCCCAGTCTGACCGACATTCAGACTGCAAGCTACGAGCGATTTCTCCAATATGGGATTGCTGATGCCCAACGGAAATGCGAGGGACTGGAAGCAGTACTCCAGGAAATCTTCCCCATCGAGAGCTACGACAAAACGTTGAGACTCGAGTATCTCCGTTATGAATTAGGCAAGCCGCGATATGAACCGGATGAGTGTCGACAGTTGCGTCTCACCTATGGCAGGCCATTTCGGGTTTGGTTGCGTTTAACCAAAGAAGAGCCGATCGAAGAAGAGGTCTATCTGGGTGATATGCCGATCATGCTCGGCGGTGGCGAATTCATCATCAATGGTGCTGAACGGGTAGTTGTGAGCCAACTTCATCGTTCGCCCGGAGTCGATTTTGTGTGCGAAGCCGACACGAGCGATCGCATGCTGCACAGCTGTCGCATCATTCCAGAACGTGGTAGCTGGATTGAATTGAACGTAAGCAAAAAAGACAGCTTAACAGTCCGAATCGATCAGAGCGGAAAGTTTTCCGCCATGACGCTGCTGCGGGCCATGGACCCCAAATACAGCCTGAATCGTGACATTATTCGAAGTTTCTACAAAACTACCACGGCAAAAGTTGTGGATGGTAGAAGCGTTGGGAAAATCGAGGGAAAAATTGCGGTCGACGATATTGTTTTCCCTGCGAAAAGCGATCGTGCCGGTGAAATTATTGTCGAATCGGGGCATAAAATTTCTAAGGCGGCGGCAGAAACCATATGCACCTCCGGCGTCGGCACAATTCAGATCATGCCGGAACCGAAAACTCCGCTCATTTTCAATAGTCTTGCGGAGGATAACACTTCCAGTCATGAGGAGGCGCTTCTGCGGATTTATCAGCGACTGCGGCCAGGCAATCCACCTCAATTGGAGAAAGCACGTGCACTGTTCACTGAAAAATTCTTCGATACCAATCGTTACCGTCTTGGAAAGGTAGGGCGTTTCCGAATCAATCGCAAACTTGGTCTGAAAGTTTCGGAAAACGAGATGACCCTCAGGCCCGATGATCTTTTAAACTCAATCAAGTACCTCATCCGCCTTGTAAGCAACGATCCAGCGGTCCAATTGGACGATATTGATCACCTCAGCAACCGACGATTGCGAACGATCGATGAGCTGGCAAGCGATGAAATGCGGAAGGGTTTTCTGAAACTCCGACGGACGGTTCAAGAGCGAATGAGCCTCAAAGATCAAGAGGACATGACGCCCCGAAGCCTGATCAACCCCAAGAGTATTTCTGCCGCGATTGAGTATTTCTTTGGTCGAGGGGAACTGTCGCAAGTTGTGGATCAGACCAATCCGCTTTCCATGCTTACTCACGAGCGTCGCCTCTCAGCGTTGGGGCCTGGTGGTCTCAATCGTAAGAGGGCGGGATTTGAGGTTCGGGATGTGCACATTTCCCACTATGGACGTATTTGCCCGATTGAAACGCCTGAAGGGACAAATATCGGGTTGATTTCTTCACTCGCAATGTATTCCACGGTGGATGAATACGGTTTTCTTGTGACGCCGTACCGGAAGCTAAGCAATGGCAAATTAATGGACGAAGTGGTCTGGCTCCGTGCCGATGAGGAGGCAGAAGCCTATGTTGCCCCTGCAGATGCGGCCACGCAGAACGGCAAACTCTCTGCAAGCAATCTCGTCGCGCGGCATTTGGGCGACTTCGAACTCGTGGCGGCTGATCAAATTGAATATATCGATGTAGCGCCGAGTCAAATGGTCGGAGTTTCTGCCGGCCTGATCCCGTTTCTTGAGCATGACGACGCGAACCGAGCCTTGATGGGCTCGAATATGCAACGACAGGCCGTTCCTCTGCTGGTGGCAGAGCCGCCGATTGTTGCGACGGGAATGGAAAAAAGTGTTGCCGAAGACTCCAGCATGGTGATCCGAGCGCGTCGCGCGGGCACGGTCAGCTATGTAGATGCCGATCGGATTGAAGTCGGGAATGAAGTCTACCCGATGCGAAAATTTGTCGGACTCAATGAGCGAACCTGCCAAAATCAAAAACCGATTGTTTCTCTGGGCCAAAGAGTCGAAAAAGGCGACGTGCTGGCGGATGGGGCGGCCACCCGAAATGGCGAACTCGCCCTGGGTCGCAATGTGCTCGTCGCGTTCATGACATTCGATGGCTATAACTTCGAGGATGCGATCATCATCAGTGAGGAACTTGTTAAAGAAGACTCCTACACTTCGATCCACATTGAAGAATTTGACATTGAGATTCGCGAGACAAAATTAGGTCGCGAAGAATTTACGCGTGATATTCCAAATGTCAGCGAGAAAGCATTGCGGAATTTGGATGAAAACGGAATTGTTCAAATCGGAACCTATGTCCGCCCAGGTGACATTCTTGTCGGTAAAGTTTCGCCGAAGTCGAAAAGTGAGTTAACTCCGGAAGAAAAACTGCTGCACGCTATTTTTGGACGTGCCGGTGAAGACGTGAAAAATGACTCTCTGGACGTCCCCTCGGGGGTCGAAGGCATTGTCATCGATACCCAAAAATTTTCGCGTCGCATGAGTCTTTCCGATGAGGAAAGAAAGGCATTTGAAAAAACGCTGAAGGAAGTTGAAGCTCGAGGCAATGCCCGAGTGGCAGAAACGTTCATTCAAATGCTTGAGGAAATTCAGGAGATCATTGGTCGATCTCCCGCCACCGAAGATGGCACCCCGCTCTCTGCCGATCAGGACCCAAAGTTTTTGGCTGAGATTGCACCGCGGTTTGACATCGCATCGCTTAATTTGCGGAGCGAACAGAAAATTGATGCGGTGAATAAAGTCTACAAACAGCATGCTCCATTGGTGGAAGAAGCCATTGATCAACGTGATCGTGAACTCAACTCAATGAAGCGAGGCGATGAACTCCGCAGCGGAGTGTTACAAATGGTGAAAGTTTACATCGCGACCAAGCGATGTATCTCCACCGGTGATAAAATGGCGGGGCGTCACGGCAATAAGGGCGTCATCGGTAAGATACTCCCGCAGGAAGACATGCCCTTCTTGGCAGATGGAACGCCCGTACAGATTATGCTCAATCCGCTGGGCGTACCGAGCCGAATGAATGTGGGCCAGATTCTGGAAACCCATCTCGGTTGGGCTGCGTCTAAACTCGATTTCCAGGCGATCACTCCGGTTTTCAATGGTGCGACCGAGGACATGATTCGCACATCCCTGGAAGATGCCGGACTTCCGACGACTGGGAAAGCACAACTCTTTGACGGTCGAACTGGGGAACCGTTCGAGCAGGAAACCACCGTGGGTTACATCTACATGTTGAAACTTCATCATCTTGTCGATGAAAAGGTTCACGCTCGGAGCACTGGCCCCTACTCATTGATCACCCAGCAGCCTTTGGGTGGAAAGGCTCGCTTTGGTGGCCAACGATTCGGAGAGATGGAGGTCTGGGCGTTGGAGGCCTATGGCGCGGCGTATATTCTCCAGGAGCTCTTGACGGTGAAGAGTGATGATGTTGAAGGAAGAACAAAAATTTATGAATCAATGGTGAAAGGTGAAAACACACTGGAAGCAGGCACGCCGGCTAGCTTCGACGTGCTCACCAATGAAATTCGTGGACTTGGACTAAATATGCAATTGGAGAAACGACGTATTTAAGCACCGTCTGTTTCTCAGAATATTTGAAAATTTATACACAGCAACAAGCCTCAAAATGAGGGGATTCATCGCCAAGGCCGTTCGATGGAGACGCGAGCTACGGCAGATAATTCTCGAATGAAGGAGATCTGGTAAATGAGCATTGGTGAAGGCTCTTACGACCGTATCAACGATTATGCGTCGGTAAAAATCAGTTTGGCCCGACCTCACGATATTCGTAGTTGGTCCTTCGGTGAGGTCAAAAAACCGGAGACGATTAACTATCGGACCTATCGACCGGAGAAAGATGGTCTCTTTTGTGAGAAAATTTTTGGCCCTGAAAAAGATTGGGAATGCTCCTGTGGAAAATATCGGGGCATGAAATACAAGGGCATGATTTGTGATCGTTGTGGCGTGAAAATCACTCATAGTCGTGTGCGACGAAAGCGAATGGGACATATCGAGCTTGCCGCTCCGGTTGTTCATATCTGGTTTTTTAAAGCGATGCCGAGCCGTCTCGGTAATTTCCTTGCCATGAAGACGACCAGCTTGGAGAAGGTCATCTACTTCCAGGATTATGTGGTCACTGATCCCGGTGACACACCGTTGAAAAAGCAACAGTTGCTGACCGAGGAAGAATATCGCACCGCCCTGAATGACTACGGCGAGGGTTCTTTTGAGGCGTATATGGGTGCTGAGGCGATCCATAAACTGATGCTTGGCATGGATCTGGTGCAGCTTTCCGAGGAGCTTCGCGGCGAACTTGCCACTACCGGATCGAAGCAGAAGGAAAAAGAGTTGATTAATCGACTCAAGATTGTTGAGTCGATTCGTGATAGCGATAATAAGCCAGAGTGGATGGTGCTGGATGTGATCCCAGTGATTCCGCCCGACCTGAGACCGCTCGTTCTGCTCGATTCGGGTAATTTTGCGACGAGTGACTTGAACGATCTCTACCGCCGGATCATTAACCGTAACAACCGCCTGAAAAAATTGGTCGATCTCAATGCTCCGGAAGTCATCATCCGAAATGAAAAACGGATGTTACAACAGTCGGTCGATGCGCTGTTTGACAATAATCGCTGCAAACGACCTGTCTTAGGCAGTAGCAATCGTCCGTTGAAATCCTTGACTGATATGATCAAAGGAAAGCAGGGGCGATTCCGCGAAAACCTGCTTGGTAAGCGTGTCGATTATTCAGCGCGAAGCGTCATTGTGGTTGGTCCGAACTTAAAATTGCACCAATGCGGTCTGCCGAAAAAGATTGCCCTGGAGTTGTTCCAGCCATTTATCATCCGCCGACTCAAAGAACTCGGGCACGCGGATACGATCAAAAGTGCAAAGAAGATGCTGGAGCGTAAAGACGAAGAGGTCTGGGACATCCTGGAAGAGGTTATTCGCAATCATCCCGTGTTGCTCAATCGCGCACCAACCCTGCACCGTATGGGAATTCAGGCTTTTGAACCCGTGCTCGTGGAAGGAAATGCAATTCTGCTGCATCCCCTCGTCTGCAAAGGGTTCAATGCCGACTTTGACGGCGACCAGATGGCCGTACATCTTCCACTGTCGATTGAAGCCCAGGTGGAAGCACATACGCTCATGATGTCTATCCACAATATTTTCAGCCCCTCCAGTGGATCCCCGATTATCAGTCCTTCGCAGGACGTGGTCATGGGATCGTATTACTTGACTGTTGCCCTGCCCGATCGCAAGGGCGATGGAATGGTTTTTTCATCAACCGACGAAGTGCTGTTGGCCTATTCCTTAAAGAAGATCGACACGCATGCAAAAATCAGGGTAAAAATGCCCGAGGGCACAATGGTCCGAAGCGAGGCGCAGGACGATTCCTTCTCGGCAACCATGGTTGATACGACCGTGGGGCGCGTCATCTTTAATTCGGTGCTTCCCGATGGAATGGCCTTCTACAATCTGCCGATGCGGAGCGGTGAGTTGGCTCGAGTCATCTCGGATTGCTACCAAGAACTGGGTCGTCGAGCGACAATCATTCTGCTCGATGACATGAATCAAATGGGTTTCCGCGAAGCCACACGCAGCGGTCTTTCCTTTGCCACCGATGATTTAATCACGCCGGAGGCAAAGGAGACAGTGATTGGTGATGCCGAAAAGAATGTGCTCAAAACAAACAAGTTGTACGCGCGAGGCATTATCACCGAGGGTGAGAGATATAATCAGGTCCTAGATTGCTGGACGCACGCACGTGAAGAGATCACTAAGGCGATGATGTCCGAGTTGGAAACGGATTATCGCCGAGAGGGTTATGTGAACCCGATTTATTTGATGGCAATTTCAGGTGCTCGTGGTGGCGTTGAGCAAATTCGCCAGCTCGCGGGCATGCGAGGTTTGATGGCAAAGCCCTCTGGGAAAATCATCGAAACTCCGATCAAGGCAAATTTCCGTGAAGGGTTGAGCGTGCTTGAATATTTCAGCTCAACGCACGGTGCTCGTAAAGGTCTGGCGGACACGGCGCTTAAAACGGCTGACTCGGGTTACTTGACGCGAAAATTAGCAGACGTTGCACAGAATGTTGTTATCACCATGCATGACTGTGGTACGACCCAGGGCATTACCAAAGGGATTATTTATCGGGGAGAAAAAGTCGACGTTCGCCTCGCCGACTCGATCAAAGGTCGGGTTAGCCGAACCAACATCGTCAATCCGATTACCGATGAAGCGATCGTGCGAGATGGAGAAATGATCACGATCGACATTGCACGGCAAATCGAAAATCTCGGCCTGGAAAAAATCCAAGTGCGCAGTCCGATGACATGTGAGGCCCCGCTGGGCATTTGCCGCTCGTGTTACGGCATGGACCTCTCGACCGGTTCGATGGTTGAGGAAGGCATGGCAGTGGGAATCATTGCGGCACAGAGTATCGGCGAACCGGGAACGCAATTAACCATGCGGACCTTCCACATCGGTGGCGTGGGGCAGCATGATGTGGAAAAGAGCGAAATTCGCGCACAAAAAGCGGGAACCGTGCAGTACACCCGCCTGAAGGTTGTGGTCAATCAGGAAGGGGCAAACATTGTGCTGGCCCGTAATGGCGAGATCACGATTCTTGATCCAAAAGACCGTGAACTTGAAAAGTTTGAAATTCCCTCCGGTGCCACGTTGCTGGTCGATGAGAAGGCGGAAGTCAAAGAGGGAGAAGTCATCTGCCAATGGGATCCGCATAGCATTCCAATTCTCGCGGAAGTTTCAGGAAAAGTTCGTTATGAGGATGTGCGGGAAGGTGACACCATGCGGCTTGAAAAGGATGTCAGCGGTCACGTCCGTCGCGTGATTACCGAACACAAGGGGGACATGCATCCGCAGGTTGTGATTGAAGATGGCGAAGGGAAAACCCTTGATTTTTACTATCTTCCTGAGCGGGCGAACATCGAGGTAAATGAGGGTGATGACATCACGCCGGGCACGCTGCTTGCAAAAACCCCGCGTGAAGCGTTGGGAACGCAGGATATTACTGGTGGATTGCCTCGTGTGACCGAAATTTTTGAGGCGCGAAAGCCAAAAGATCCGGCAGTCATCGCTGAAATCGATGGGACCGTTGAGTTACTCGGCGAGAAGAAACGTGGTAAGCGGACATTGATTGTCCGAAGTGCGAGTGGAATCGAAAAAGAGCATTTGATCACCCACGGAAAGCACCTGCGTGTCCATGCGGGCGACGAAGTTCGCGCCGGTGAGTCTCTGGTCGATGGCCCGTTGGTCCCGCATGATATCTTGCGAGTGTCGGGTGAAGAGGCTGTGCAACAATACCTCACGCGTGAGATCCAGAACGTTTATCGCTCACAGCGTGTGGAAATCAATGACAAGCACGTGGAGATCATCGTTGCCCAAATGTTGCGTAAGGTAAAAATTGAATCGGCGGGCGACACGAAACTGCTGCGTGGAAATGTTTTAGATAAGTTTGAATTCCGTCGTCACAATGACAGCTTGGCTGATTGCGTCAAAATAACGGAAATCGGTGACAGTGAATATGCGCTTGGCAGCATTGTTCCCAAAGATGCGTTGCAGCAAGCCAACGCACAAATTGAAGCACTCGGTGGCGAAGTGGCGAAAGGTTCCAAACCAAAACCTGCCACCGCCAGCACCCAGCTACTGGGAATTACCAAGGCATCGGTGCAAAGCACAAGCTTCATCTCGGCGGCAAGCTTCCAGGAAACCACGAAGGTGCTAACTGAGGCCGCGCTTTCCGGTAAAGTTGACCGATTGGTAGGACTGAAGGAAAACGTCATTCTTGGACACCTCGTACCGGCCGGAACAGGTTTCCACTCCTTCCAAGATTCCGAAGTTCGTATCCGTCCGGAGGCACTCGAAGCACTCACGGCTGAGAAAGACTTGGTTCTTTCTCGATCGTTCCCGCTTTTGGATGCAGCAATTGAATCAGAGGAGGCTGCTGCGACTGAACCTCAATCGGGCCCCTCGGTCGGTATTGACCCACTGGGGATGCTACCGGATGATGCAGATCAAGTGTCGCCAGAAAATATGAGCTTCCAACCACCGTCTGTGGGTGCAGACTCTGGCCTAGTGGGCCTTGGAACGGACGCACCGATCAGTGACGGTCTGACAACCGATTCGCTTGGAACCGGAGGTGGTTTAGAGGGTTCCCCGGAAGTAATTGCTGAAGAAATGACCCCCTCTGACGCTGGATCAGCAAGCTCTGTGCCACTTGAAACAATCACCGAGGAGCCGCCCGCTGGCGGTGAAGAGACCGAGCCAGCTTCGGACCAGGGGGGGCTTTCTGCCCTTCTGGGTGATGATCCAAGCCCGACGCCGGAGGAGGAGCAAGGAGAGTAAAACGTTGACGTCCCGTTGCTTAAGATGGCATATGGGACCATTGACAATCCGTTTGGATCGGCTAGTTTGAGGTGTTCCAGGTTTTCTGGGTCCACGTTTGAACCGCTGAAATGAAATGACAAATAGTTAAGCGAAATAAATAAACAGAATGCCCACTATCAATCAACTAATTCGCCGGAAGCGTAAGCAACCTAAAAAGACAAGCAAGGCTCCCGTGCTTGATCGCTGTCCGCAGCGACGAGGTGTCTGTCTACAAGTAAAAACCATGACGCCGAAGAAGCCGAATTCGGCCCTGCGTAAGATCGCGCGTGTCCGTCTATCGAATCGCAAGGAAGTCACAGTATACATTCCGGGTGAGGGACATAATCTACAGGAACACTCGATTGTCCTTGTGCGTGGTGGAAGGGTGCGGGATTTGCCGGGTGTTCGCTATCAGGTCATTCGAGGAGCCCTCGATACCCTTGGCGTTGATGGGCGTAAACAAGCGCGTAGTCGTTATGGCGCAAAAAAATAAACAAGATTCATATCTAAATTTAAGCAAGCCTTTCCGGAAATCATAATGGGACGCATTACTGCCAGTCGAAAACAGCTTGTCGGGGATCCGAAGTTCGGATCGCTTTTGGCGAGTAAATTTATCAATGTGTTGATGTGGGATGGTAAAAAAAGTACAGCCCAGTCAGTTTTCTACAAGGCACTCGATATGGTCGGTGAACGGATCAATGAACCTGAGCCGATAGAAGTTTTCGATACTGCGATCAACAATATCAAACCGGATATCGAGGTGCGGAGTAAACGCGTCGGCGGAGCTTCCTACCAGGTGCCGATGCAGGTTGGTCGAAGTCGTCAACAATCCCTCGCAATCCGGTGGCTCTTGTTGGCAGTGCGTGAAAAAAAGGGACGGCCTACCTCGCAGAAATTGGCCGACGAAATCGTCAATGCTTACAATCGTGAGGGAGTGGCCATGACACGTCGGGAAAATGTGCATCGGATGGCCGAGGCCAATAAAGCGTTTGCACACTTTGCCTGGTAGTCTGATCAGACCAATGCACCACGCTTCGTATTTCGAAGCGTGGCTTTTTTATGCGCTCACCTTCGATAAACAACCATGTGATAGAAAACCATGGCTCGAGAATTAGAAAATCTACGTAATATCGGGATCATCGCTCATATCGATGCGGGCAAAACGACCCTCACCGAACGAATGCTGTTTTATGCGGGTGCCACGCATCGTATGGGGGAAGTCGATAAAGGGACCACGAAGACGGACTTCGACGAGGAAGAACAGCAACGAGGCATTACGATTTATGCGGCCTGCATCACCTTCGATTGGAACCGCGTTACGATCAATCTGATCGATACCCCGGGACATGTCGACTTCACAGCCGAGGTGGAGCGGAGCCTCCGCGTGCTCGATGGTGGGGTGGTGGTGTTCAGTGCACGTGAAGGTGTTGAAGCACAAAGTGAGACGGTCTGGCGACAAGCAGACAAATACGGGGTTCCACGTATCGCATTCATCAACAAGATGGATCGAGAGGGTGCCAACTTTGAGAATGTACTCACTGATATCCGCAAACGATTGGGAGCCAATCCGGTCCCGATACAAATTCCGATCGGGGCAGGCCCGCCACATGTTGCGGAAGCGTTCCGCGGAGTGATCGATCTATTGACAATGAAAATGCTGCATTTCACGGAGCAGAGTGATGGTGCAGAGATTGTCGAAGAAGATATCCCGGATGATTTTGTCGAGGCAGCGCAACAGGCCCGCACTGAGATGCTGGAACAACTCTACGACTACAGCAACACACTCATGGAATTGGCGCTCGAGGAAGCTGAGATACCCGTTGAGTTGCTCCGAACCGTGATTCGCGAGGCAACCCTACATCAGTTTATCACACCCGTACTTTGTGGATCGGCGCTCGATCACATTGGGGTGCAACCAGTTTTGGATGCCGTTGCAAATTATCTTCCAAGCCCCAAGGATTTACCCGCAATCACTGGGACTAATCCCCGTCATGGGGACCAACCGGAGCAACGAACGGCAGATCCCGCAGAACCGTTCTGCGGTCTGGTGTTCAAAGTCGAAGCCGAAAAGACCGGCGATCTGGCCTATGTCCGCGTCTATTCTGGAGTCCTGGAGGCGGGCACACGGGTCTATAATCCGGGAAAAGACAAAAAAGAAAATGTGCCGCAACTCTGGCAAGTCAAACCGGGGGGAAAAGGCCAACAAGTGGAGCGAGTGGAGGCAGGTGATATTGTTGGCGTGATTGGCCTCCGCCATTCCGTAACCGGAGATACCATTTGTGAGAATCAGAAACCAATTCTGTTGGAAACCATTGAATTTCCTGAGACCGTCATTTCCATGGCGATCGAGCCTGAAACATCGACCGAGCGAAAGAAGCTATCCGAAGCCCTGGAATTAATGAAACGCCAGGATCCAACGTTCCGAGCTGCCGAAAACGAGGAAACGGGTCAGACCCTGATCAGTGGCATGGGAGAGTTGCATCTGGAAGTTATCAAACATCGTCTGCTGCGTGACTTTAAACTTAACGTAAAGGTTCACAATCCCCGTGTCAGCTATCGAGAGACAGTCCGTCAATCCGCAGCAGTAATCGGTAGCTGCCAGCGACAAATCGCCGGCAGTGCAACCTTTGCGGAGATTCATCTGCAGGTCGAGCCTGTCAAAACGGGACAAAGTAGGGTCATGATGCAGGCCGGCGAGACTTTGCCGGGTGAATACCTGCAACCTGTACTCGAGGAGCTTAACGCACGGATTGAGGGGGGCGGTCAATATGGTTATCCGCTCACCCAGGTACAAGCTACCGTCACTGCCGGAAAAGTCCATGAGACCGACTCGAATGAAGTGGCTTTCCGTGTTGCGGCTAACGATGCGTTTGACCGTGGTCTGCAGGAAGCCGGAATCGTCCTGCTCGAACCGATCATGCGGCTGCAAATTTCAACGCCCGACGATTATCTTGGGGACATTATCAGCAGTCTCCAGCAAAAAAGGGCGGTGATCCACGCCACGGAAACACGGGGTGACGATTCAATTATTGATGCCGAAGCCCCGTTGGCCACGCTATTTGGTTTTGCTGGCGAGCTGAGAGGCTTGAGTCAAGGACGCGCGGGTTGCTCGATGGAGCCTGCCGCCTACGGACCTGCACCCGATGAAGTATTAAAAGCCCTCGTTTAACCTCGTTTGACGTTTGATGAAAAAAACGGGGTCTGGCTCTTCTTTCAAAAAACCAGACCCCTTGATCACAACAGGATCAAATTAAGATCCTGCGAGATGGTGGCTGCATATTGCGGCAGCCCGCCGGCTGCCATCAGCCGCAGCCACCCCGCTGGTAAAGTTTATTCGCTATCAATTGACCACCTCCTTTCTACAAGATTTTCCCTGCAGCGCTGAAAGAACCAGCATTCAGTCTGCAGGGCCGCTTGTCCGTCGCACTGCGTTCGTGCGACCCTATTCCATATCATGCTAAATTTATTCGCGTGACGCCAGGGCAAGATGGCACTCTTTCCGAGTCTTTACGGTGATGATCCGTGGGCGAGTCTAATTTCTGTTTTCACTGTTTTCAACGGAAATGCTGTTTTGCACCGATCAAACAATGAACCAGTCCGACCTGAGCGATAAAAATTGCCACATCCTCAACTGCAAAACTGCTTGCGTATTCACAAATTACTAAGGAGTTATTTTTGAGTGGACGATCCACGCCGATCGACATCGCTCGACTTGGAGTCTTTTGTAATTGTGGGGGGAATGGGATCGCCTTTGGGAATGAAACGCATCGATACAGAGTTGACACAATGCCGTGTATTTTTTGCTGTCAGTCGTTCCCCCAAAAAGACGTGGCCCAGGTGACCTCCACAATTACTGCATACGATTTCTGTACGAAAGCCATCCGCGTCCGGCAACCGCGTCACGGCGCCAGGCAGTTCATCATCAAAGGCAGGCCAGCCACAGTTGCTATGAAATTTATGATCCGATCGATAGAGCGGGGCATTGCAGCGGCGGCAAATATAAGTTCCCGCATCGTCGGTATCGGTGTATTTGCCGACAAAAGGTCGCTCGGTGCCCTTCTTTAGAAGCACATATTCTTCAAAGTCTGACAATTTGTTGTACTGCGGTTGCTTCATATTCGACACTTTGGATCCTCTTACGCTGGACTTTTTCGATGATGATTTTTTAGCTTCTGGGCTTTGGGCTTCGGCACTGGAATCTCCTCCTTGAAATACACCGCCTGTACAACCAAGAAAACACCATAAAGAGAACACCAACGGTCGCATGCTATTTTCTCCCTCTATGAAACCGACTGTTCGTAAAAATCTTAGACTCTCCTAGTTTAGCAGATTTTATCAATTTTTAGCAAAAGACGACTTCAATCTACCCCTAGCGTCACTCATCGCGTTCAAAATGGTTCAAATCAGTAGACTATCGATCGGTTCGATCGGTTTACCCGCTTTCGCATCACGGTAGAGTCGCTCGATTGCTTGCACGACATCGTCACACCGATCGGCAACGTTATTCACTTCCCAGCGATCATCCGGCTTCAGATATAGTTCGCCGCTTTTATCCGCTTGCCCCGGATATCGAAAAAACCAAGCTGGGGTACGAACGGACCAACTACCGTTGGAGTGCTCCGAGATAACCGCCGATCTCGAAAAATTTTCCCATTCTAGAAAATTTGTGCCAAGAAGTGCCGCATCTTTTCCATCTTGATCTAACCATTGCCGCATCATCGCAAACAAGTCTTCCGGTTGCATAAGCCCACTATGACGCACTGCGTGCGGGCCACCGGGAACGCGACAAAGCATCGGAAAATGTAACAATTCGCCATAAAGTTCGCAGTCAGGATTATCCAGGCTTCCTGCTCCCACGGCTCGATGCTCACCTAAAGGGAAGCCTCGACACCCGCCCACGACCAACAGAGCGTCTTTGAAGATAGAGTGGTCATCAATCACATCAAGAAAATGCCCAAGGCACTGATCCCAATGAGAGACCTGAGCCGCATATGCTTGGACCCAACCAAGTATTTCATCCGGATCCGTATCAGGTCCGGTTAGGAAATGCGGTGCATCTTGACTCTTGGGCGGGGGCGGGTCCTCCTCCGCAGCATACCACTTCCGCATTTCGTAGGGCGCATCCCAGTCTCTTCCGAGGCAATTTGAATGCAGCCAAACCAACGCAGACTTATCCACGCGTGCCAGTTGGTCTGCTGCGGCTGCAAAAAATTTTTCCGTCTCGGTGCAAGAGTCATTTGGATCAGAATCTTGTGCGATCAATGAGATATCCGCAAATCCGGATTGATCGCCTTTTAATTTTATTTCGTCTGTAATGAGCAACGTATCCAGTCCGTTGGCTCCGAAACGGCCCGGCAGGGCGTCGCCAGAGGCAGCACCACCGTGCCAGACTGTGTTGTAAAAATTTTTAATAAATGGAGAGGTGAGCAAGTTTTGCTCAAACAGGATTGAAGAAAACGCAAGGTTGTCAAAACAGGGCGTTCCAACCCAGGTGTTGCCGTAGGCACCGAGCATCCCTGCTGAAAGTCGATCCATGATCAGACAGACGACCGGAGAAACAGAATGAGGCGGCATAGAACCTTCCGCGTTATGAGCGTTCGGCTAAGACCGCCTTTGATTCGGCGACGACCCGATCAACTGTAATCCCGAATTCCTCGTAAAGCTGCTGAAACGGTGCTGACGCACCATATCCAGTCATACCCACAAACCGACCTCCGGGGCCGAGATACTTTTCCCACCCTTGAGAGACACCCGCTTCAACTGCAACTCGAGCAGTGACGCTGGGTGGCAAAACCTCGTTGCGATAGTTCACGTCTTGGTCATCAAATACTTCCCAGCATGGTAAACTCACAATTCGTACTGCAATGCCTTCGGCCGTGAGTTTTTCTCCGGCCTTGAGCGCAATCGAAAGTTCGCTTCCGGTACCGATCAATATCAGATCGGGGGCGCCGGGCGGATCAAGCAAGACATATCCGCCACGTTCTACTCCCGATGCAGGCTGGAAGCGGGTGCGATCCAACGTTGGCAATGCCTGCCTGGTTAAGATCATCGCAGTGGGCATGGAAGGGTTTGCTAACACAGTGCGATAGGATTCGGTAACCTCATTCGCATCACCCGGTCGGAAAACACGCAGATCGCAAATCGATCGAAGCGCACTGAGATGTTCGATCGGTTGGTGCGTGGGACCATCTTCTCCTAACCCGATCGAATCGTGCGTAAACACATAAATCACAGGAAGTTTCATAATCGCGGCTAATCGTATCGAAGGCCGCATGTAATCTGAAAAGACAAAAAAAGTGCCGCCAAACGGGAGCAAGTGACAAAGTGCCATGCCGCTGCATGCTGCACCCATCGCGTGTTCTCGTATTCCGAAATGAAAATTCCGATTTCCATACCCCGTGTGCTCGAAGTCACCCTCGTTTGTAAGATGCGTCATCGTCGAGGGCGCTAGGTCGGCAGAACCACCCAAAAACCACGGGATTGTCTCGGCCAGCGCATTCAGAACTTTTCCGGAGCTCACGCGTGTCGCCAAACCTTTCGCGTCGGAATCAAAGGCCGGAATCTTTGCATTCCAGCCTGCAGGAAGTTCACCGGACTGCATTGACTGCCACTCAGCAAAAAGATCCGGATGTGCCTTAGCATAGGCTTCCATTTGCTCTTGCCAGGCCTGAAAGGCTTTGCCACCACGCGCACCGATACCTTGTGCAAAGTGTCCGGTAACCTCCTCGGGAACCAAAAATTTCTCATCTGCCGGCCAGCCGTAAGCTTCCTTTGTCAACCGGACCTCATCCTCACCCAAGGGTGCACCGTGTGCACTATGGTCATTGGCTTTATTCGGCGATCCATAGCCGATCACACTGCGCACGATAATCAGTGTCGGTGCGTCATCATTTTCCTTAAAAAATTGAAATGCTTTCGCGAGCGATTCCAGGTCGTTGGCATCCTCTACCAGGGTGACTCGCCAACCTAAACTTTCAAATCGACCCGCAACGTCCTCGTTGAATGCGAGCGATGTGTCGCCTTCAATCGTGATGTGATTGTCATCATAGATCCAGCAAAGATTTGAAAGCTTTAAGTGGCCTGCCAATGAAGCCGCCTCCTGGCTGACCCCTTCCATCAGATCACCATCACTGCAAAGCGCATAAGTGTCGAAGCCGAAAAGATCAAAATCGGGCCGACTAAAATGCGCTTGGCTCCAACGCGACGCCATCGCCATCCCAACGCTTGTCGCAACACCTTGTCCCAAAGGACCCGTTGTCGTCTCGATACCGCTTGCATGGCGATATTCCGGATGACCCGCACAAGGACTTCCCCATTGGCGAAACTGGCGTATCTGCTCAAGCGTTATCGACTTGCTGCCTGTCGAAACACCCTGCGAATCCACTTGCTCGACTCCAGCCAAATGAATGAGTGCGTAAAGCAACATGGAAGCGTGACCACAGCTGAGTACAAAACGATCTCGTGCAGGCCAAAGGGGAGATTGCGGATCATAACGAAGCCAATCATTCCATAACGCATAGCCCACCGGCGCCAATGCCATCGGCGTACCGGGATGCCCGCTGTTTGCCGCCTGTACCGCATCGATAGATAAGGTACGAATTGTATTGATACATCGTTGCTCAATACTTTGATCGATCATCGGTGACGACATTATTCGATTTCCTCAGCGGTGGCATTGTTTCCAAGACAACTGAATTGATTGCGTGATTGCCGCCCGGCATGACGCCCGAACGAAGACACCGGGGAAGGCAGTCACGTTCGAAATACAGCATCCTGAATGCTAAATTCCAAGGAAAAAGTTTAATCTTTCACCACGGCAATCGTCAATGAGACCACTCCGCCTGGTTCGTGCCTCCAAAGCATTTCCACTTGCTGTAAAATATGGAATGAGGGCAACTTAAAACATATGAAAATTCCTTCATTGAGTACCGGACCCTGTTTTGACAACGTCGTAATTTCATGAAAAACCAAATTGCAAAGGCGGCGACACAAGTGCTTTCAGGCAAGACATCATTTGTTCTCGTCGGTCAACATCACGTTGCTCCACCGCGCGTCATTTTCCCCGGTTCTTTTAATCCGTTGCACGAGGGCCATCGTGAAATCGCCTCCATTGCAGAACGCACGGTAGGGGGCCCAATGTTTTACGAGATGTCCATCGTTAATGTCGACAAACCGACACTCGGCTTGAATGACGTTTTGCAAAGGGCCGATCAATTTAACTCGGGAGAGACGCTTGCAATTACGCGTGCGATGACTTTCGAAGAAAAAGCCCTTCTCTTTCCAGGTGCGATTTTTGCGGTCGGTGTTGATACCCTGACTCGAATTGGAAACCCCCGTTATTATGAAACCCAAGGAAATGACGCGGCTGAAAAATTGATGCAAAGAGCCATCAAAACGTTAGAAGACCAGTGCTGTCGCATTCTGGTTTTTGGCCGAAAAATCGGTGGTAAGTTTTGCGGTTTGGCCAATATCTCGCTGCCCGCAAACTTGCAGCGACTCTGCCAGGAAATCTCCGAAAGCCAATTCAGATCAGATATCTCCTCTTCAGACCTACGGTAGTACTATTGATGGTGTAACTGCACTCAAGCGGAGAAAAGACGGACAAAACATTTGTAATGCCATGGGCCAGGAGGAGTCCTGTTGTCAGATAAGAGGCCGAAAATTTTACCCCACTCCCTTAAACTCCCCACAGCTTGCTCAACAGCTTCGATTTCTACGTACCCTCATCCAAACCCCCTTGGTCAAAGGTTCTTGAATCGCCTAGACTTAGGATAACGTTTTCCCACTTTTAGCCTACGGAAACTTTCCTAAAGGCGTATTGTTTTCGGTGGGTCTCCATTCCCGCTTTCCCGCTTTGGTTCTTTCTAAACGTGCCCGAGGAGAAATCCATCACCGATCGCATTGATGATATGGGTCCGATGATGCGCGAGTCGCGCAAAATCGTGGATGACTTGCTCGAACCGAAAGCCTGGATCTTCTGGACCGATTTTCTGATTTGTCTCTCGATCACGTATGGATGCATTTTATTTTTATTTCAAATTGAGGAACAGGCTTACCCCAAGGGACTGCCGGACGCCTGGTCGCAACTCGTGCCAGCATTCATTTATGAGATTGGCAGTCGTCCCTGGGTACTTCTCGTTTATCTGGTGGCTGGCTTTGGTTTGCACCGACTCGCAAACTTCATCCATGAAGTGGCGCATTTAAACGCGCGAAACGGTTTGAAGAAATTTCGGATTGCATGGAATCTCCTCTTTGGTATCCCCTCGATGATGCCATCTTATTTCTTTGAATTTCATATGGGTCATCATAACAACACTATTTATGGCACCGATGTGGATGGTGAATATCTACCCATTGGTCGTGGGCCGATAAAAAACATTGTTTTTTTTCTGATGCAGGTATTTGTGCAACCGACTTTTGTGCTTTTCCGTTTTCTTGTTATTTCACCGATCTCATTTTTGACCCCCAAATTGCGTGATTGGTCACTCAGCACACTCTCCTCGTTTGTTTTCAATTTTTCATATCGGAGAAAAATTACGGGCAAGGAACCTCGACGTTGGTGGGCATTCATGGACGTCGCATGTAGCATTCGTGCCTGGTTGATACCCGGTTTGGTTGTGGTCGGTGTTGTTTCTGGCGGTGCTATCGGTTCTCCAGCTTGTCGGATCTTCACCATTCTTACACTGGCAGCGATGCCCCTTTCGCTGCACTATTTCCGCTCGCTCACCGCCCACTTCTGGACCAACCCGGGCGGGAGGATGAGCTTTCGGGACCAACTGTATGATTCGGCGGACATTGTTGGAAATCCTTTCACCGAGTTGGTTTATCCCGTAGGTTTACGCTACCACGCGTTGCATCATATGTTTCCGAGCATGCCCTATCACAATCTGGGAATTGCCCATCGCCGATTGATGGCGCAACTCCCGGATGACTCTCCATATCGGGATCTGGTATACCCTAGCGTCTATTCTGTGCTTAAAATACTGTTTCACAACGCCAGGACAATTCCCAAACAAACTGAAACACAGAGTTCCCCCGCAGAGGCAGCTTAGAACGTTCGAGTGCGGGTCTCTATCCTCAAAGATTGATGATAGCGGATGATGGAAATTCGGCAGGTGCGGTCTCTCAGCCCACCGATTACGATGCTGCCGGCGGCGACCCACCACGCTGGAATCCTCCCTGGAAAGTTTGGGCCTTCATCTCGTTTGCCATCCTCGTCATTGTGACGGTTCGGATTACGAACGTGTCCGCTGATCATGCCGTGGATAATATTATCACCGCTGGGTCAGTATTTCTGGCGTTGTTTGTCTGGATGGGTTGGTTTGGTTTTTACAGTCGTCATGCGATCTGGATCCGCATGCTACCGGTCGCCTTGTTTATCCTTTCCATTTCAACCTTCTTTGTCTTTTACCGCATTGATCATGTGAGTGGAGAGCTGATACCGGTTTTCGCACGTCGTTTTTCATTCCATCCCGACCAATTATTACCGCTTCCCACTCAAACATCGGCAGCGCAAGGAAAAAAATCGCCGCAGCTCACCCCTGAGACTCCCGACGACTTCCCACAATTTTTGGGGCCTGACCGCACTGCCAGCGTCACTGGAATTGAGCTTGCGGAAGATTGGCAGCAATCAAATCCCGAGCAGATATGGAAACAATCGATCGGCGCGGGATGGTGCGCATTCTCCGCAGTCAATGGCTACGCCGTCACCATGGAACAGCGGGGAGCGTCTGAATTGACAACCTGCTACGACCTCATGACTGGCAAGATTATGTGGTCACATGCAACGCCTGCCAGATACCAGAATAAGTTGGGAGGAATTGGGCCGCGAAGCACACCCACCATACATGAAGGAAAGGTCTACTCGATTGGAGTGACCGGAACGTTAAACTGTCTCGATGGCAGGGACGGCTCAGTGATTTGGGCGAAAAACATTCCCGCCGAGGTTGGCAGTACGGCTGCGGAAGATTCTGAAGCAGTTTATTACGGTCGCTCCAATTCGCCTTTAATCGTTGATGATATGGTGGTCGTTTCCGGCGGAGGCACCACCAACCATGGCTTCCATTCATTGCTGGCATATGACAAGGAGACCGGGGAAGAGAAGTGGCGCGGTGGCACAGACCAAATTAGCTATGCGTCTCCATCGCTGGTGGAAATTTGCGGCATAAGGCAAATTTTAAGCGTGAATGAGCAGACCGTTTCGGGTCATGATCCACTTACCGGCGAGATGCTATGGTCACATGCCTGGCCAGGTGACAACCTATCCAACTCCAGTTCCTCGCAAGCGGTTGTGATCGCCGCTGACAGAATACTGCTTTCAAAAGGCTATGGGACTGGGGCAATGCTGCTCAGGATATTACGATCCGATGATGGCAAATGGTCTACAGAAAAAGTTTGGAAGAAACACAATGTGCTACGCACCAAATTTGCGAATGTGGTCGTAAAAGATGGTCATGCATTCGGCTTGAGCGACGGAATTCTCCAATGCGTTGAAGTCGCAACCGGACGAACGCGTTGGAAGAAGGGTCGCTACGGGCACGGACAAATTCTTCTGGTCGGTGAAAAGATCGTTGTGCTCGCGGAAAATGGAACGGTCCATCTGGTGGCAGCAAATCCGCAAAGGTTTCAGGAACTCAGCAAATTCGAGGCGATTGAGGGAATCAGTTGGAACAACCTCTGCCTGTATGGACCTTATTTATTGGTTCGTAACTCCAAGCAAGCTGCCTGCTTTAAATTGCCGACTGAATAAGGTGGTGTGCGAGTAAGACTTTGATCACGAATTGATTTCGAACACTGCCTCCAGTTCAACAGCCACGCCAAGAGGTAAGCTCGGCGCCCCTACCGCGCTGCGAGTGCCGACACCATGCTCTTCACCAAAGATATCGCGAAAGAGTTCGCTACAACCGTTGATAACCGCAGGCTGCGCTGTAAAGTCCGCCGTACAATTGACAAACCCTAGGATTTTGACCACCCGGACCACCTCATCCAGGCTTCCGATCGCCTCACGAATGCTCGCAAGTACCGCTAGGCCGGCTTGCCGTGCCGCAGTAAATCCCGCATCCGCGTCGAGTTGATCACCCAATTTTCCGAGAATGAAATTTCCCTGCGGGTCTACCGGCAAATGTCCAGATGTCGTCAGCATGTTTCCCGAAACGAGCACGTTTCGATACACACCCTTAGGTGCCACCGGATCGGGTAACTCAATCCCCAGATTCCGCAGTGATTCTTCCGCCGATTGCATCGTTTTCAGTCCTTTCATGCGAACCGATCGCTCGCCCGGATCATTTTTACTGTCCGATCAATTAATCACCTTATTGAGAGGATATTCTACAATTCCTTCTGCACCGACCGAACTTAAGCGAGGAATGATTTCCCGAACAATTGACTCCTCAATGATGGTCACCACGGAAACCCATTCACTATCGGCCAAATCGGAAACGGTAGGTTTCTTGAGTGCGGGGAGAAGCAAAAGCACTTCTCCTAAATTTTTTCGCGGAATGTTCAGCATCAGTCCAACCAGATGCTCGGCATTCATCGCGCCCCTGAGCAACATCGCGATGTCATCAATCTTTGTCTTCTTCCAGGATTCCCGATAAGCTTCATGATTTGCAATAAAGCGGGGTGTGCTCTGGAGCACTTCGGCGACAATCCGTAAATTGTTTGCGCGTAGGGAACTGCCTGTTTCTGTCACTTCAACAATTGCATCGGCCAGTTTCGGGGGCTTCACTTCCGTCGCACCCCAACTAAATTCGACGTTCGCTTCAACTCCATGTTGCTCAAGAAAGCGAGTTGTCAAACCTACCGCCTCAGTTGCAATTCGGGCGCCTGCTAAATCTTGCACCGATTGCACCTTAGAATCATTGGGCACGCAAAGTACCCACCGCACCGGTCGACGACTCACCTTGGAGAAAACCAATTCGCTGACTTCGTGCACATCGGCACCGGTCTCCATGATCCAATCATGTCCGGTAAGCCCTGCATCTAAAACGCCTGCTGCAACATACCTCGCCATTTCTTGCGCACGAATCAATAAACATTCAATCTCCGGGTCGTCAATCGCGGGAACGTAGCTTCGAGAACGAAACGAGATTTTGTAACCTGCCCTGCGAAACAATTCGCCTGTCGCCTCCTGCAAACTTCCTGCAGGGATGCCGAGTTTTAGTATTTTTTCATCACTCATTTACGGTAAACCTCCTCGGGATCAAAGATCCGCTCACCGACAATTTTTAGCCCTTCGGGCGTTTTTTGGCGAAAAAAGCAACTACGATATCCGAGATGGCAGGCAGCACCGCCGATTTGTCGCACCTTTAGCAGGTGGGTGTCGCGGTCGCAATCAAAATAAAGCGAATCCAACTCCTGGACGTTACCGCTCTCTTCCCCTTTGCGCCAGAGCTTTCCTCGCGAGCGACTGAAGTAAACGGCTCGACCCAACCGCAGCGTCTCTTCATAACTTTCTTCATTCATGTAGGCGAGCATTAATACCTCGCCCGTTTCGACATCTTGGGCAATCGCAGGAATCAGACCATCCTGGCTCTTGGAAAAATCAGGGAAATCTCCGGTTTCCCCGTTCTGGGAGGCACTCATTCGATTCGATCTATCCACTAAAAAGGAAGCAGGTTAGGCTTTAGCAAGCAGTTCAGCATACTCTGCCCCCACATCCGGGGCCAGGAGGGATTTTTTAACGCTGATGAAGAGTTAAGGCATTACGCTGGTTTCGACCTCGAATCAAAATTGGGGCCATGCAAGTTAAAGACCGCTCATTTCTGATCACGGGAGGATCCTCCGGACTCGGTGCCGCCTGTGCGACAGCGCTTGCCGCCGCCGGAAGTCGCGTGATGATTGCCGATGTAAATCGGGACGCAGCGGAGAAACTAATCGGTGAAAGCGATTCAAAGATCGCATTCGCACAGGCCGACGTTCGAAACGCCACAGAAATGCAATCCGCAATTGACGCGAGTCTACATGATCATGGACCGCTCCATGGATTGATCACCTGTGCGGGTATCCTCCGCGGATCACGCATCATCGGCCGTGAAATGCCACACGATTTAGAAATTTTTCAGCAAATTATCGACGTTAATTTGGTAGGCACATTCAATGCAATGCGCTTGGCCGCTGCGGCCATGACCCGGACGCCTCCCGATCACGATGGGGAGCGAGGCATCATCATCACAACCTCGTCTATCGCAAGTTGGGAGGGACAGATCGGTCAGGCAGCCTACGCCGCGGCCAAGGGAGGTGTTGCGAGCATGACTCTCCCGGCAGCTCGCGAACTCGGAAAACACGGCATCCGCGTCATCTCGATTGCACCGGGCATTTTTGACACCCCGATGATGGAAAAGGTAACTCCAGCAATTCGCGATTCACTCGAAGCTCAAATCCCCTTTCCACAACGGTTCGGAAAACCCGATGAATTTGCACAATTGGTGCAGCAGATCATCGAAAATCGGATGCTCAACGGAACCGTAATCCGGCTCGACGCAGCGGTACGTATGGAAGCAAAATAGTAAATGACTTCGGCACCGCCCACACCGCCTCAAAACCAACCTTGCATCAGGTACCAATCCACCGTTTCCTGTAATCGATCTTGAAGCGAAGTTTGCGGTTGAAAATTAAGTTCCTGTTTGATTTTTTTACAGCAGCAGGTCCAACTTCCGGCCGCCCCTTCGCGAGCTTTATCCAACGAGAATACTCCGGGCCGCCCCCGCAATCTGGAAAACGTTGATGCCGCTGCTCCCATGGTAAGTGCCAGTGTGTCGGGCACCGGTAACTTGGCGACCGTCGCTCTGCCGACCGCATGGCCGATCATGTCTCCCAGATCGCGATAAAGCGGCGTTGCATCGTCAGCAACAAAATAACAACCCTGAGAGAAAAATTCGCGGTCCGCGTCGGTTACATCCACTCGCATCCCTGCACGTGCGGCCAGGAGAATGCTGTGAGCGAGGTCCTCCGCATGAATCAGCGAGATTTTTCTTCGGTGCCGCATTCCGGGTACCGGGTGAATGCCGAATCGCTTGATCGGCCTGAAAATATAAAATCCACTGCGATCACCGCCACCAAAAACAAACGGTGGTCGCAAAATGGTGACCGGTACTCGGTCGGCGACGGCCGCAACCGCTAACTCACCGGTCCGCTTACTGCTTCCATAATGAGAAACAGGATTCACTGGATCTGTTTCATTTCGCAAATGCTCCATGGATACTCCGGCGGCGGCAATACTTGAAATCAAGATGAAGACAGGAGGATTTTCCAGTTTCGCACAGGCATTCACCAAGTAGCGCGCACCATGTCCATTAACCTTTTCAAACTCATCTCGCCGAAGTGCGGTCATCAAACCACCCAGATGGATCACGAGATCGACATCCTTGACGGTGTCGGTAAGCGTCTCCGGCCGGGCAAGGTCGCCCAGGATTCGCTCAACGCCCGGTTGAGCAAGCGATTGGCTTCGCTCAAGATTTCGGACAAGACATCGCACCTCAAAGCCACTTGCCAACAGCAAGTCTTTGACGTATCGGCCGACAAAACCTGTTGCGCCCGTCAAAAGTGCTTTCTGCATCCGAGATCATCCTGGTAAGTGATTGTGTCCCTAAACCAATTTACCGCGGAACGCCCGCGAGAGAAACGAACCTCGCAGCGGGCTACAAGATATTAGGGCCGACAGCAAATGGCTATCCTTGATGGACCGGGTGAATCGCGATAGGATAGCGCACCTGCATCATGGCCCCCCACGTGTCCTGTTTCTCGAGCGCTGGTGCCGCTCCCCAACGAGGACGAGACTAGGTTTTTGATATCGTCCTCTGACGAAAGTTTCTGCAGATGTCAGATCGAGAGGTGGTTCTCACCGGGTTCGGTATCGTGAGCCCGATCGGTATAGGTAAGGATGCCTGCTACGAATCCCTGCATCGGGGGCAAAGCGGGGTTGCTCCGGTAAAGTCCTTTGACGCCAGCACATCACGCTGTGCCATTGCAGCGGAAATTCCCGATTTTGAACCCAAACAATATGTGCGGCCTCGCAAAAGCTTAAAGGTGATGTCCCGCGATATCCAACTCGCTTTTGCCGCATCAGAAATGGCAATCACCGATGCCGGCCTTTCTCCGGAGGCAGGTGAGCCGGAGAGAAAGGGTGTAATTTTCGGCACCGATCTGATTTATACCGATGCCGAATCTGTAAGTAGTGCCTATCGCAGCTGCACGGAAAATAATCACTTCGATTTTTCTCTTTGGGGAACTCGTGCGCTCGAAAATCTATATCCGCTTTGGCTGCTTAAATATCTTCCCAACATGTCTGCGTGCCACATTGGGATTGCGCAAGATGCCCGCGGAGCGAATAACTCCATTACGGTTGGCGACACTTCAAGTTTAATTGCAGTCACCGAGGCGGCACATGCGATTGAACGTGGCACGCTCGATATTGCCATCACGGGTGGGACAAGTTCGCAAATGAATCCAACCGTATTCGATTTTCGCGGTCGAGGCCGTTTCAGTAAACATCAGGGTGACCCGGTTAGGGCATGTCGTCCCTTTGATCGGGATCGGGACGGAACGGTCCATGGTGAAGGTGCGGCTGCATTCATTTTGGAGAGTCGCAGCCATGCCGAAAAACGTGGAGCCGATATTATCGCCACCGTTGCCGGAACCGCCAGCTGCTTTGAACCTTCAAAATCTCATCCCGCGGAAGAAGGCAGCCGCCTGACCGGCAGCGCGATTCGTCATAGCATCGAGGGTGCTATTCGGGATGCGGATGTTGCGATTCAGGAGATTGATCACGTTAACGCACACGGTATCGCGCTCCCACACGAGGATCATTTGGAAGCGACCGCCATTCATTCTGTGCTCGGCGATACCCCGGTCATCGCGCCAAAAAGCTACTTCGGAAATATTGGTGGCGGGGGTGGAGCCGTGGAGATGGCGATCAGCCTACTCGCTTTCCAGGAGGGAATTCTTCCGATATCACTCAATTACGAAAATCCGGATCCTGCATGTCCGGTGAACGTAGTGCATCATGAGCCGCGAAAAGTGGAAAGCCGAGGGGCGGTCCTGCTCAATCAGGGTCGTGATGGGCAAGCAGTTGCACTGGTCCTGATGGCCGAGTGATTCAGCAACCACCTTGATGGCTTACTGATGCTTCGGTGTCCGGATGACCGGTTCATGGATCGTTGGCGCCCGAGACGTATGAGCCGACTGTGATGAATAAGGAGTCGGAATCGGGGGATTCGGGCTGGCGGCTGCCGCCGGCGTTTGCGTTTCAGTCATGCTTTGCTGACGCGTATTCGCTTTTTTTTCCAGACCGCGCGTGAACAATTTACCGAGGGGACCGGTCAAGAGAGCGGGGAGGAAGATCAAATCACCAACCAAGGCTGCGGAAAGTAAAAACATCATCAGATAGCCGAAGCGTTGGGTCGGCGTAAAAGTACTCAGAGCAAAGACTCCCAAGCCAAGTCCGCCGATGATTGTGGTTTCAATCATAGCCGTTGCACACCGCTCATAGGCCATGCGCACTGCGCCGCGCCGATCGAGCCCGCTGATAATGCCTCGGCGGAACCAAGTCAGGAAGTGCACCGTGTCATCCACCGCAACACCCATTGCCACACTGGCGGTCATCATGGTTCCGATATCGATCAGCGCCCCGATCCAACCCATAAAACCGAACACGACTACGATCGGAAATACGTTCGGAATCATCGAAAGCAATCCTGCCGTCGGCGACCGCAAAATCGCAATCATCAAGATACAGATCAACACAAATGCCAGAAGCGTGCTATTGACCAAACCGACTAACAGCGTCCGCTGCGCCTTATAAACCAACGGTACCACACCCGTATAGACCGGCCAAATGCCACCGGCTTGTTCCTCTTCCCGGGTTGTATCTAGCAACCGCATTGCACGTTGATCGAGAACTTGTTTCGCATGCCGTTTAATGAAATCTTCTGCCACCGCGGGATGGGCATCGGCAAAATAAACAAGATCAAACTTATTGAAATATTCCGCTGCCTTCGCATGCTCTTGATTTGCGGTAATTGCTTGTTTCTGGGGCTGTCCTGAATCGGGACCTTTGATCGAGGTCACACGAACACCGGCAACCTTGAGAAGCTCGCTCAGGGTTTGCAACATCTCTTTACGCGATGCGGTTTCGATTACTTCTTCTGACTGCTTCTCGTTGGAGGGCGATTGCGATGCGCCATCTGCCGGTGTGCCCACCAGACAGACCCGCTTTCCTCGGAGCGACTCTCCCGGCCGGGCAATCGCGCTGATGATCTTTTCACGTTCCCGATAGGCAGCCAATAGGGGAATTACCGCATGGCGAATCTCTTCCACAAATTGTCCATAGTCGACATCGCTCAGCGCCGGAAGTCGAGCACTTACGCGAAATAGTTCTTCACTGCCATCGACACGGAAATAATCTTCTTCCAAAAAGTCCTGCCGATGCTGCTGAAGCGCCGAATTATATCCTGACCGTTCGGCGAACACCCCAAGATTGTTGGCCTGTTCGGGCAACTCAGGGGCAAAGGTGACCATCGACAGTGCACGACCCACATCGGGAAGCTGTTCAATACGCTTTTGGATCCGCTCGACCATTTCCATTCGCTCAAGCATGCTCAAGCGATAATGCCCTTCGGCAGAGAGAATCGGTTCAGATCCCCTACGCATACGAGAATGGTCCATTCGGAGCACTACCTCCATTGGCACCAGATTCCCGAGATTTTCCTCCAGCCAGGTGTAGTTGCGGATAATATTAGCACCCGGATCAAACAGTTTCATCAACTGCACCGTGGTCTTGGTCTTTGCCAAACCGGCACCGAGAACCAATAGCATGAGCAGGCATAGAATCGTTACCACTGCATGACGGTGGATAATCATATCTCCCATGCCCAGCAGCAGCTTGGAGAAGGGCGTATTGTGTACCTGACCCTGTTTGCTATCGTTCTTTTTCTTTTGCTTCGGCGGCCAGAGTTGCAATAGGGTCGGCAAAAGAGCAAACAGCACCACCAGCGTGAACAGCACACCATAGGCCGAATACACGCCGAATTTACGAATCGGAATCACCTCGCTAGTGATCAGTGATCCGAGACCAAGTGCCGTTGTCACTGCCGCCAGCGTGCAGGGGAGCCATCCGGCCCGCAGCGCCCGTCCCGGCGCACCTTCTAGACCCCCCGCTTCGACTTCGTCCTGATAATAATTCACCAGGTGAATCGCCCCAGAGAGACCCAGCACGTAGACCAGGGAGGGTAGTACCAGCAAGACCGCATCCATCAAGCCGCCCGTGACATAGACGATCATCAAACTGCAAGCCGCCCCGTAGACGCCGCAGAAAAAAACCATGGTCGTCACACGTTTGCTGCGGAAACAATAATAGGAGAGTCCCAGCCCGACCAAGGCAGAAAGCCCGACCAGTCGCATGAGCGTTATTTCACCCTCGTCATCGATCGCCACATTATCAACCGGGGGTCCGCCGATCCGGATTTCAGATTTATCGAGACCACATGAAGCTTTGGCGACTTGAAAAAGTAGTCCATCCTCACGCCCCATCAAAATGCGGGTTAAAGGCCACGAGTTGCCCAATCCGGCACGTAGATTATCTTCCGCACCATCGGTCAATGTGGCGACCAGGCAGGTCGTTTGGCCATCGGGGCCGATCAGTGCCCCTTGCATGCGATCGAGTGCCTCGCGACGTTTGAGCTTTAGATTGCCCTTAGGGTCGGTCATCTGGGCAAGAACCTGCGGCCCCGTGATCACGCTCTTGAAAAAATTTCGTTGGGGCAGATCGGCATTTTCGGGCGTGTCGGGAGGCACAAGCGCCTGGGCCAACTTTTCAATCCTTGGATCGTCCAGCGTACAACCGGGCCAACTGATCACCACAAATTGTTCGCCTAAAAATTGCTCCCGGAACCAATCCAATTCCCGTGTCTCCTCAAAGCCATCGGGAAGCCAGGCTTTGACATCATTCTTATTGTTCTCAAGCGCGATTCGCGCCCCGCGGAGCACAATCGGCAGCAAAAAAATTGCTGCCAATAACAACAGAAAAGCGTTGCGCGTGAAGAATGCCGGTTTCTGCATTACCATACCCACTGCCCCGCTAGGGACAGCCCTGTGAAATAGACGTTACCACCGACGTTAATCTTGGACCGCGCCGGTTCGAAGTGAAGCTGATAAGGCGCCATGGCCAAGCCGTTGATCCAGAACTGATCCCAGGACAGACGAAAACTTACATTCGGATTGACATTGTATTGGGCAAAAAGCTTGCTTTCTAGAAATGCAGCGTAAACGCTTGCTCGTTGTGACCCTTTGTAACTCCAGCTTGTCGGATTAGTATCAAGATTACCAACATTTACTCGATTGGGTAGATTTGAGGCGTAGGTGTATTCACGAAATGGTGAAAATGGGCTCTCACCAAGCAAGTCATTGATGGGTTCTCCGTTACCTGCAATAGACCTGCTCATCTCAGCAAAATTGATGTAAGCCCCAGCTTTACCCGTTGCACCGGCACTCCAGGTCTTGGTTTCCCAGGTATAGCTGCCACCGAACTGCAGGCCGAACAGCTTGTTCCCAGTATTCACGTTATACGTGCCACCAAATTCGGGCTTTTGTAACTCCCTGCTTTTCCACAACAGCCGCTCTTTGATGCCGATATAACGCATTCCAGCAAAGAACGATGGTACGCCTCCGCTGTTAAGCTGTCGAGACCAAGTTCCATCTGGCATAGCGACCATCCGGTCTCTACCCAGCCGGTGCGACAGCCGCACATTAACTTCAAAGCTGTTGAAATCACTGGAATATTCAAATTCCTGTACATCGACGGCGTCAAAACCTGGGATCAATGTCGTTCCCAAGGGAATGCCTGTTAGATTTTGAAGGCCGCTACCGCCCGGTCCATTAAGGTTCAGGGCGGTAAAAAGTTGGTTCTCATCTGCGCTTGCGAGCCTCAGGTCGGTCTGCCAATCAAGAAGACCGAGAAATCCGAATTCCACGCTCGCGTCGCGATTGAAATAATCACGACCCAAAAAACGCCCGATCACCAGACCAAGACCCGGCTCAAAGCGAAAACCTTTATGACGAGTTGTGATCTCGACAATTGGTGTGCCGTCAAAAATCGGACTGAGTGTACCCGAGAGATCTTTGGCAAGAACTTTCGGCTTACCACTCGACCGCCAAATACCCTCGGCCGTTGCATTGACATACCAGGTGCCATTGCGATACCAGTCGCTGCTGCTAAAAACGGGCGCCAGAAAATTACCAATCTGATATTCTTCCGGCTCGTTGTACATCGTCTCATCAGAAACCCAGTCTTCCCCTTCGTCTCCTTCATCGCCCTCTATCGATAAATTCTCCGCGCGTCCAGAGCCGATGTCACCTTCGGCGGTGTCACCACCTGAGGTGGAACTAGCGGAGCCCGCCGACGCTCCCGAGTCAGATCGAATGGGATTCGGCAATGGCAGCCGGTATGGAGGCACCTCGCCCTCGGCAGAACTGCCGCCTGCTGACGGACCGGGAAAGTCGAGTGGCGGTAGATCTTCGACCGCCAACTGCCAGGGATCTTGCGCACCGGCTGCCAGTGTGATCCCGGCAATGGCCGCGATCAGCAAAACTCGCATCGCCAAACGTTGGCAATCGATCAATCGGTGCAACGTGTGGTTCCTTTTCAAACGGACACTGCTTGCATCTTTGCGTTTCCATCCCTTCCAAAAAGGGGGTGGCGCAAGTCTTACGAGGCCGCCCATAAACCGGGAGCTGGGGCCTCAGAGGCGTTCATCGGCCAATTCCCACGAGTCTCGCTAGAAATAATCGTCAAAATCCAAAAAATCGTCATAGCTTATCTATTCCCTGTAGATTCTTAGCGGTTGGCGGCCACCGCGTGAAAATTGCCCAAAACAGCACACTTGGTGGGTGAGTTGTCGGTGCCACGGCCTGCGGTTTATGCTGTCATGTCTTGCACTTTGTTTCATTCGGTCCCCCAGGGGGGCGACCTTTTTTTCCGGAAAGACCAGCATGCCCTTCGATCGTTACATGCCCTGCCCGTGCGGTACGGGCAAAAAAGTGAAATTCTGTTGTGAAGATCTGCTCAGTGAGCTAGAGGCAATTCAGAAAATGCTCGAGGGAGAGCAGCGTTTGGCCTGCCTGGAACACATTGACAAATTACGGCAAACGCATCCTGATCGTGCCTGCTTGCTGGCAATCAAAACATTGCTGCATCACGAAATGCAACAGGCTGAGGCTTTTGAAGAGACCTTACAATACTTTGAAGAAAAACATCCTCAGAACCCCATCGCTGCTGCCGAACGCGCGATTCAGCTAGCTGAATCGGAAGATGCCCGCGGGGCGGTTGTCAAGCTTCAGCAAGCGCTCGCCATGGTGGTGGAACAGATGCCGATTCGAGTTTACGAGGCGATCGGCATGGTAGGCCGCGCCCTGCTCGCGGCAGGAAATGTTCTGGCTGCACGAGCCCATCTGCTGCTGCAAGCGTCGATTGGCGGTTCGGAAGATCCCCGCGCTATGTCGCTGCTTGCCCCGCTGATCCGCTCACCCGAAGTTCCACTGCTTTTGCGCGATGAGCAACCACTGCTGGACGCAACCGGTGAAGCGGCGGAAGTTCAAGCGGCTATCGGGCTCGCGGCGAAAGGTCGCTGGCTTGAAAGCGCAGATCAACTCACCTCCTTGGTCGAACAGAATGCGGGACCGAGCACGTCGCCGGTTGTGATCGGAAATCTGGCGATTCTGCAATCCTGGTTAGCACGCGTTGAAGAGGCTACAGACAACTGGAAGAAATATGCCGCACTCGATTCGCTCGACCCGGATCAGGCGATTGAAGCGGAAGCAATCAGTCAACTCATTGACCCCCGCGCCGATTACGAAACTGTCGCACTGGTTTGTCACACTCTGGAAACCGAAGATGCGGATGCACTCGCAGCCCTTTTTACGGCGCACAAGCAGACTGAGGTGATGGGCGATTCCCCACCCAGCCCGCTTCAAGAGGAAGGTCAGCCACCGCCGCGACTGGTCTTTTTACTGCTGGATAAAGAAATGCCCGAAAGTGGCGCAGGACTGTCGCTTGAGGCAATGCCCTCCGTGCTTGGTCAGGGATATCTTTTCGGTCGCGAGACCGATCGTAACGCCCGCCTTGAATTTGTTCTCTATCAGGACGCAAACGCAGCTGCGACGTTGAAGTTGCTCAATACCATCGCGCAGAACAAACTCGGGCAGGACGGGCACGAGCAAGTTTTGAGTGAAGTGCCCGAGATTGAACGAAAAATGGCGATGCAGACCCGGGTGCCGCCCGACACCCCGGTGGCGGATCGTGAACGTCTCTCCGGAGAAAAACAACGGCAGGCGATCTTTGAAATCTGGCCGGAACTCCCACAACCGGCACTCGGTGGTAAAACGCCTCGACAGGTCGCTGCCGAGGATGGCGTGAGTCGCAGCCTTCAGGCGGCCGTGCTGGTGCTGGAAACCTCTCACGCAACGGCCGGGGAAATCGTCGACTTTAATCGGCTTCGCGAGGAACTCGACCTACCGTTACCTCAGCCGATATCTCCCGAGGGTGTCGATCCGGATCGGCTCCCGATGGTTCGCATGCATCGCGTTTCAGTCGATTCGATGTCCGATGATTGGTTACTTCATGCCTATCGAAGGGCCGCGATGCTGGCGGCCACGACAGTCCTGGCGCGATTGGCACCAGTGGTAATCGAGCGAGAGAGCCTGCAGGGGAAAGTGGATAAAGCCGAGGCGTGCGGGCTGCTTGCCGGTGGATCTCCAACGAGCGAAGAAGCCATCACATGGTTGACCAAGGCACGCGAATGGTCGGCTCGAGAAAAAGAATCTCCCGCCCGCTGGTTGCTGGCAGAACTTGATCTGCGACTGCGTCGCGGTGAAGCAACGCAGGCTCAGCAACTGCTACAGGAAATTCAGACCGATCACATGCGTGAACCGGGCATTGCGCAGACACTTTTTGAAATGCTCGCCCGTTATGGGATTATTGATCCGCGGGCGGCAAATCCGGCCAACATGCCAAACGTGGCACCGCCGCAGATGGGCGACACCGGGGCCACTGCCCCCAATCCCACGACGGGAGGCGAGCAAAAAATATGGACCCCCGATGGGGCCCCCACAGGTGAATCGAAGAAGTCGGCCATCTGGACACCCGACGATTAAACCGATAATTCGCGGGAGAGAACGGATTTACCCGCCAAGGTTACCTGATGCAGAGAATCAATGTGTGTGTCATCTACATTCCCCTGCACATGCCATGAATGAAACGCAACGTGATTACCGCTATATGCAACGTGCATTGAAACTTGCTCGACAAGGGGCCGGTCGGGTTGAGCCGAATCCGATGGTCGGGTGCGTCATCGTGCAGGGAGAAAAGATTGTCGGAGAAGGATTTCACACTGCGTTTGGACGCGATCATGCCGAGATCGAAGCCTTACGCAACGCAGGAGCCGATGCTGAAGGAGGGACGCTATACGTTAATCTAGAGCCTTGCTGCCATCATGGGAAAACGGGACCCTGCACCGAAGCTATCCTGACGGCAAAGCTAGCCCGGGTTGTCGTTGCCAATCGAGACCCATTCCCGCAAGTTGCCGGAACAGGATTGGCATCACTGCGAGAGCATGGTCTGGATGTGATGACGGGAGTTGCTGCCGAGGAGGCGGAGGCTCTGAACGCACCTTACTTCCACTATCTGCAGACCAACAGACCCTGGGTGATTGCAAAGTGGGCCATGTCACTTGATGGAAAAATGGCGACTACCGGTGGAGACAGTCGCTGGATTTCCAATCCGCGCTCCCGAAGCATCGTGCATCAGATACGTGGCAGAGTCGACGCCATTCTGATCGGCCGACGAACAGCGGAACTCGACGATCCACAACTCACGGCACGGCCTCCCGGGCCACGAACCGCCGTGCGGATTGTGCTGGACTCAATGGCACAACTTCGCACCGATTCCAAGTTGGTCCGCTCTGCAGGTGAGGTCCCCTTGATGGTTGTCACCGGTCCTCAAGCGCCGCTTGAAGCGAGATCTCGACTTGAGAATGCCGGATGTGAGTTGATGTTTTTGGATCAAGAACCACAGGAAGGCCGATCTGCCAAACTGCATCAGTTACTCGAGCGTCTGGGCGAGCGGCAGATGACCAATCTTTTGGTCGAGGGCGGGGGAAAGGTGCTGGGAAGTTTTTTTGATGCCGAACTGATCAATGAAGTCCATACGTTCATCGCCCCTGTGCTGATTGGCGGTGAGGGGGTTTCGCCACTGGGGGGCAGCGGCGCGGAGAGTATGGATTGCGTAAAACGACTTGAACTATTCCAAACCGAACAAATCGATGAAGACTGGTACATCTCGGGGCGTTTCCCGCGGAAAAACGATGCCTGAATTGGCAAAAGTCTTCCCAGACTGAGCATTCTCTCCCTTCGCACTAGCCTCCTTGCACCGAGGTTAATTACCTTTTTCTTGTAATAAATTTTGGCCCTGACTAGAATTTTGTTGTGGCAGTCCCTGCGGGAATGACCGGTGGGGTTTAACGCTTCAAACGTTGAGACGTTGAGAACAGGCGCGAAGCGATTGAAGCGAGTGTGCTGTGCGGCACGCTCATACATGCACCACACCTTGGAACCCTTGGAGTGGAACTGTGAGGACGCATTGTGTGTCTGCTGGAACAGGCAGACCACAGACTGTGCGGACGTTGGAAGAGGCACGAGTTCACTAGATTCAGACATGGATTGTCAGAGAATCGCTGCGATTGATGCAGCGTTTCCCGAGTCGGCTGAACTCAAGGATGGACGAGGCAACGGATCGTTGTCGTTGTCGTTGTATTGCACTCTTCAAAATGGAGCCAGTCTAATGGGCACAGTGTCCCCTCCCGATCAAAAAGAAAAAATGTCGCCTGCCGGTGGTCAAGAAAGCAAGACCGCTGAAATCCCCAAATCTCTCAACTGCATCGCGCAAGTGCGTCAACGCCAGGGCATGACTCTTCGCACTGTGGCCCGCCGGTGGAATCTCGAAATCAATGATATTCGCCAGATGGAACAACCGAACGCTGATCTCCGCATCAGTGAATTGCATGCTTGGCAACGATTGCTTGAAGTTCCCCTGCATGAACTGCTTGTAGACACCGAGGGACCGCTTTCCCCACCGGTGCTACAAAGAGCGCAACTGATCCGCCTGATGAAAACCATTGTCACCCTACGTGACAAGTCGACCGAACCTGAAGCGAAACACCTGATCGAACGATTGTTGAATCAGATGGTTGAAATCATGCCTGAGTTAAAAAATGTTGGCCCCTGGCATGAAACCGAAGAGCGGGTGGATCACCGGAGTCCTATGGTGTATCAACTTCCGGAACCTTACTGACACTAGCCAGCGATATGAATGTTGAAATCCGTTGATCTCGCTCGACAGCGTGCAATCAGATGCCGATGAATCTCGCAAATGCGGCGCGGGCTTCGGCCACATCATCGGTTCCTCCGACAATCGAGCGGCCATCGGGAAACAGTGTGAATTCAAAACCTTCGACTGAAAACCTGAGCAAAAACTTGTTTACCATTACCTCTCCGCGTGATTCAAGTTTTTCTGCCAGGTGCGTTAAGTCAAGCGTCGTTTCCGCAAGCGTCCGTAATTGCACAGCGTTGCGACCACACAGGATGGCAGATTGGCTACCGCGCTGTCCCTCCAGCCAAGGCGCATCTCCACCGTAGCATGCAGGACAATCGGTAGCAGCGCGAATCGCCTCGGTGCCAACCTGCCGGATGCGATTGTCCCAAAGGTCAATGACCAGCAGTCCCGGTTGGATCGCTTCAGGATGCCCACTGAGTATCTTTATCGCTTCCACTGACTGAATGCTGGCTACCACGTTAACGATACCACCCAAAACACCTGCGGTGTCACAGGTCGGCATCTCACCTGCTTGAGGTGGTTCTCTTAGGATGCAACGCAGGCATGCAGTTTGCCCCGGAATGATCGTCATCGTCTGGCCCTCGGCCCCGATACATCCCCCAAAAATCCACGGCTTCGACAGGCGAATCGCTGCATCGTTCAGGAGCATGCGTGTCTCAAAGTTATCGGTCCCATCGATCAAGAGATCCATCGAGTCAGCAAGCTGCAGAATATTTCGATGATTGATGTCGACAACCTGGGGATCAATTTCAATATTCGCATTGATCTGACGAATCTTTTTTTCTGCCGCAATCGCCTTGGGCAGACGATCCGCGACATCTTGCTCATCGA
>JAYYJN010000061.1:0-16526 GCA_036146215.1 Planctomycetota bacterium | reverse complement strand
GCTTTGCCATCGAGCGGTTGTTTGTAAATTTGATAAAACGGATATTCCAAGGGAACCGCTTGGAAGACAATCTGTTTTCCATCGGGAGAAAAATAACCCTCCCCGGCCTTAGCGAACGAATCGGTAACCTGTCGGACATTGCTTAAGTAGGTCGCTTCACGATCGCTTGCCCGCACTCGGGCCGCTGTATCGAGAAGACTAGAACTGCAGAGCAGGAGCCACAGCAAGGGAATTCGATTTAAGACGTTCAGGATTGATGCATGCATAATACTGCTCTGGAAAAGGTTTATTTCCCAAAATAAGGGGTACGATCAAGCTATAACGATTATAGGTTGCCCGATACAATAGGGCGACTCGAGTGGCGGGAGAACCTGCGGTTTCCTCGCGGTATTGGCCGGCTCAACTCAACGCAAGAAGCGGATCGTGAAGATTTATACAAAGACCGGTGATACCGGGGAAACGTCCCTGTTTGGTGGACAGCGTTTGGCCAAGAGCCACCTCCGGATTGAAGCTTATGGCACCGTCGATGAGCTCAATGCTGTGCTCGGTGTTGTGCGTTCCCTTGACCCTTCCTCGGAAATTGATGTCTTGGTGGAGGAGATTCAACAACATCTTTTTGTAATCGGAGCCGAATTGGCCTCGCCAAAGGGTTCAGTGGAGGGCCTTCCTCCGACCGGTGCTGCCCAGATCGAACACGTTGAGTGCGCCATCGATCGCTTTGAACAGCAGTTGCCAGAATTAAAACAATTCATTCTACCTGGCGGTGTTCCGATTGCCGCCAATTTGCATCTGGCCCGTTGCATCTGTCGTCGTGCGGAGCGAAGAATCGTAGAACTCTCTCAAGCGCAGCAAAGCAATGTACCCCAAGCAGTTCTGGTGTACTTCAATCGGTTAGGTGACCTGTTGTTTGTGATGGCGCGGGAAGCGAACCGTTATGCGGGCTCTGATGATGTGCCGTGGAATCATGGTGAATAATAAAGAAACAGTTTTTTCCTAAAAAACCGTTGCCTCTCCTTTACGATTTTGCCGCTCGGCGTTAGTTTGTCGCAAAGAGAAGACTATCAGGTTAGGGAGTCGTTGACTCCCTGCAGGCAACAGCAACGAAAAGGGTTTTGGCGAGCCCCAGTCGACGACAGGAGGTAGTTAGAGACTGCATACCGCAGTCACATGCAAACAGCGGAGGGGTATCCGCAGATGGCGGGCCGCAGATTTCTCTTTCCGACCAAACTTACAAGGGAGCACTCTATGATGGCGGTACGAAGATTGTTCACTCAATTATCTCTTTTCATCACCACCTGTATGTTTTTTATGATGCTATCGAGTCCGGCGATGGGCCAAGTGGAGGGAGGCAGAGGTCTTGATGCCTCAGGATTGCAAAAAAAGTTCGAGACTGTAAGTGAGACGGCTGAATCGGCCGCCCTCGCCGGCCACAATGCATGGATGCTGACATGCTGTGCCCTGGTGCTATTTATGACAGCTCCCGGGCTTGCTCTTTTTTATGGGGGACTTGTCCGTAAAAAAAATGTCCTTGGTGTGATGATGCAGTGCTTCTTTTTGATGGGTCTAATGACTGTGCTGTGGGCGTTATACGGATATACCTTGGCGTTTGGAGGTTCGGCTACGATCGAGATTGATGGTCAAGAAGTTGCAAATCCAGCCTTTAACCCTTATGTAGGAAATTTTGATCATTTGTTCATGCGTGGCGTTTCCCGCGTCTGGGATGAGGAGGCGGGAGGGCCACATACGCCAATGGCTGGCGCGATTCCCGCGATCACGTTTATGCTTTTCCAGGGAATGTTCTTTATCATTACTCCGGCTTTGATTTGCGGAGCGTATGCCGAACGAATGAAGTTCAGCACTATGGTTGTCTTTACGATTCTATGGGGTACGCTGATTTACTGCCCATTGGCGCACTGGGTTTGGGGCGGTGGCATTCTGGCATACGGTGGTGCCCATTCGATCGCCGGAGGTGCTCTCGACTTCGCCGGTGGCACGGTTGTTCACATCAGCTCCGGCATTTCGGCATTGGTGTGTGCCTTGGTGCTCGGTCGGCGACTCGGTTGGGGCTATGAAGATATGCGACCTCACAACCTGACGTATACCGTGATGGGCGCGGCAATGCTTTGGATTGGTTGGTTCGGTTTTAATGCAGGAAGCGAATTAGCCTCGGATGATTTGACGAGTAGCGCATTCGCAACGACCCATTTTGCTGGCGCTGCGGGCGCGATTGCCTGGGCAGTAATGGAATGGATCGCTCGGGGAAAGCCGAGTGTGCTGGGCACCGCTTCCGGAGCAATTGCCGGGCTGGTCTGTATCACTCCCGGTGCCGGGTTTGTGAACCTTATGCCCGCCTTGATCATGGGTGCGGCTGCAGGTGTTGTTTGTTATTTTGCGTGCGGCGCATTCAAAGCCGCTTTTAAATATGACGATTCGCTTGACGCATTCGGCATTCACGGTGTGGGCGGCACACTCGGTGCTATTCTCACCGGTGTCTTTGCAACACGGGCGGCCTGGGATATTGCCGAAGGTAAACCATTAGGTTTAATTGAAGGAGGCAATGTGCTATGGGGACAGATTGTGGCGGCTGGCATTACCATCGTTTATTGTGCTGTGGCCACCTTCATTCTGCTTAAGATATTGGATGCAGTGATGGGCTTGCGGGTCTCCCAGGAGGGTGAAGTGCGTGGCCTTGATATCAATGAGCACGGTGAGGAAGGCTATATCTTTGTTTAGCGGGGCTCTTATCCCAATGACTGAGCTTTTAGGGAGTTTTGGATGAAAAAAGTTGAAGCAGTGATTCGCCATTTCAAGTTGGAGGACGTCAAAAATGCGCTCTCCGATCAAGGCATCTCAGGAATGACCATTACGGAGGTCCGAGGGTTTGGCCGACAAAAAGGTCATACAGAGATGTATCGAGGTACGGAATACGCTGTTGATTTCGTGCCAAAGGTGAAACTTGAAGTGGTCGTCTCCGACGATAACCTCAAAAATGTGATTGACACCGTCATGCGATCCGCCCAAACGGGGCAGATCGGTGATGGAAAGATTTTCGTGACTGATTTGGCGGAGACCATTCGTATCCGCACCGGTGAGACCGGAGAAGAGGCCCTCTAGGTAATTTTCTCTTCAACCGGGTAAAATCAAGGCGGGCGCTCTCGTTGCGCACGGATGGCGCGCTGGAGCGACCCGTTTTATTTTTGCTTACACGGAATTCGTCGCTTCATGTCTCACGGATTAATGCTTAGTCCTGTCGTGATGACCGCTAAAACGTCGCTACAGGAGGGCCAGCAGAAGCTGCAAACACGGCACGCGGAAGGGTCGCCCGGCATTCAGGTGTGCGCAAAACTCACCGATCTTGCTGATACCGTCGTCAGCGTCCTGTTTTCGGAAGCTGTCAGTGACTTAGCTCAGCTTGACCCGCAGACGTTCGGGGGTCTTGAAGATCAGGTCGCGTTGGTGGCGCATGGGGGATATGGTCGGCGGGAGCTTGCCCCCTTTAGCGATATCGATTTGATGATCTTGCATCGGACGGCGATTACAGAACATGTTGCAGTGCTCGCCGTACGACTGCTTCGCGACTTGAGCGATACCGGTTTGATCGTAGGACATAGTGTACGGACCACACGTCAGGCCCTATCGCTTTCCCTCGAAGACCCACTCATTTTCACTTCGCTGGTCGAATCACGTCACGTATCCGGCAATATGGAATTGACCGATCGATTCTTGGGCAAATTGCAAAAAATCGCGCATCGTCATGCTAGAAAATTATTGCCCGCAATCGATGATGCTCGTCGAGAAGAGCGAAGACAATATGGGGAAACGGTGTATTTGCTTGAGCCCAATATCAAGCGATCCCGGGGAGGCCTCCGCGATATCCAACTGCTTCGGTGGATTGGATTCTGCTTATATGGAACAAGCGATCCGGATGGTTTGGCTCTAAAAGGGGTACTCGAAAAAAATGAACAGGCGGTTCTGCGTAACGCACTAGAGTTTTTATTGCGGACGCGAAACGAGACTCACTTCCATGCGGGGAAAGCCAAGGATCAGTTAGATCGTGCTGAACAAATACGACTCGCGGAGGTGTTCGGGTACCAAGGCACCGAAGGGATGCTTCCGGTTGAACAATTTATGCAGGAATATTTTCAGCATACTGTAGCAGTTCGCTATATATCGACACGCTTTTTTGCAAATGCCTATCGGCGATCTCATTTGGCAAATTGGCTTTCCGTGTTGTTTAGCCATCGCGTAGCCGGAGACTTTCGCGTGGGTCCATATCGCATTTCAGCCACAGCAGGCGGGATGGAAAGAATTGCTTCAGACTTGAGCGAGGTGCTGCGTCTTGCGGAACTTTCTGCGCTTTATGATAAACGAATTTCGCATGAAACATGGGAGGCGGTCCGCAAAGCCGCCAGTTCATGCAATGAGATTTCAGAAGCGACAATCAGCCGATTTTTATCACTTCTCTCAAGGCCACCTCAATTGCCACGCATTTTAGCACGACTTCACGAAATGGGTGTGCTAGAAAAATTCATTCCTGCCTTCGCCCGCGCGCGGGGTATGCTGCAATTCAACGAATATCATAAATATACAGTTGACGAGCATTGCCTTTTGGCAGTCCGTCGAGCGATTGAGTTTTCCCAGCGGCCCGGCCCACTGGGAGAGGTATATCTTGAGATTGAACAAAAAGAAATCTTACACCTTGCGTTGTTGGTGCATGACTTGGGAAAGGGTTATGTAGAGGATCACAGCGATGTGGGCAAACGTATTGCATGCGATACAGCGATTCATCTTGGTCTTTCGCAGCATCAGAAAGAGATGTTGGAATTTCTGGTTCACAAGCATCTGCTGATGTCCCGCGCGGCGCTATGGCACGACATCAATGACCCGGCAGTGATGCAGAGTTTCGTCGTCGAAGTGGGATCCCCCGAAGTTTTACGGATGCTTTATGTGTTAACGGCTGCAGATATGGCGGCTGTGGGCCCCGATGTTCTCAATGATTGGAAAATCGAATTATTGACACGGTTTTATCGGCGAGCCATGAAATATCTTACCGGTGGCGATGCGTTGGTGAGTGACGAAGGTTGGGCAAAAAAACAACGAGAGAAGGTTACTGCTTTATTTGGTGACTCTGCCTCGGAATTAGAGGAGACCATCCGTTCCCTACCAGTCACGTATCTCCGCGGGACAACGCCGGAGCAGGTAGTGGAGGCGTTAGAACGGATCCAAAATTTAGGCGCGCAAGATGTGGATGCCTGGGGCCTTTATTACCCCGATCGGGGCGTCACCGAATTCACTGTTGCAGCGCATCTGGGGCTTGTACCCGGAACGTTTTATCGCCTGGCGGGGGCGCTCGCGAGTGAGGGGGTCGAGGTGCTTTCTGCTCAGATCAACACCTTGAGCAGTGGCTGGGCACTCGATCGTTTTCATGGAATTGATCCGCAACAGGACGCAATTTCCCCGGATGCGCGTATCGAGGCGGTCTGCCAACGCCTGGTGCAATCGTTGAATAATCCCAGCCAGGAAGTTCCGCGATTTCGCCGTATTTGGAACAAACAAGATGTCGATAAGGCGACGCTTTCCGGACTTCCTACGCGCGTTCTCTTTGATAATGTCACCAGCGATCGCGCAACTATTCTGCAGGTGTTTGCACCTGATCGACTTGGTCTGTTATACACGGCAGCAAAGAAAATTCACGATCTCCAACTGGGAATCGTTGCGGCAAAAATTGGCACCTATTTAGACCAAGTCGTCGACGTCTTTTATGTGACCGATACGCTGGGGGAAAAAATTCAGGATGAATCTCGATTGCAGATTGCCTGCGACAGTCTCCTCGAGACACTCGAGGCATTTGAAGCGGACTGCCTTGCCGGATCATGAAGACGGCATACGTCTGCTCAATCTTTTTCTAGCAAAACGCCATCAATCTAATAGTTCCAGCACGTTTTCGGGTGGCCTTCCGATTCGCGCTCGTTTGCCACACACCACAATTGGTCGTTCTAAGAGACGTGGATGTTCCGCAATCTTCCTGAAATATTGCAGGGGAGTAAGGTTATCAGTTAGGTCGAGCTCTGCAAATTCTTTTTTACGAACCATCTCCTGAGGAGCTCGGCCCAGTTTTTTGGATAAATCGCGTAAGGCCGTCACCGTGGGAGGATCTTTTAGATATTCAATCACTTCCGGCTCAATGTCATGGGTCCGCAATAGATCCAGGGTCTTCCTGCTTTTGCTGCAGCGAGGGTTATGGTAGATCGTCACTTTTTTAGACATGGGCTTGGAAATCGCATTACGCGTTGAGTGGTACCCGGGGGTCATCTGCAATATTCACCCAGACGTGTACATGCGGCGACCCGCGGAAGTACCACACAAAGGCCGGACCTTCCAGTCGCCAGTTGTCCCATACTTCGTCTTCGCCAACATCCCCATCGCGATAAAATGCGAGGTGGCAGGCATCGAGTCCACCCTGTGCCTTGAGACAAGATCGGACCTCCTGTTGGTCCACCTGCCGGTAAGGTTCGATCAGGGTGGTTAAAACCTTTTCCATTTCCTCGCGCTGATCCTTTGAGAGCTCTTCCACTGGAAGCCCGGGTCGATCGGCACCCGCAGCACCAAAGCCCACAGCAGATTCCTCCGGCGAGTGTGGCAATAGGGCCTGCTCTCGCTGACGACCGGAAAGCATGGACGCGACACGGTTGGCGGCTATTGCCTGTGGCCAAAATACATTTCCCGGATGATCTGCTTCTTCATCAAAACCACTGGCTGCATGTCCGTAAAAAATGGGCCCACCGAAGGCCACGTGCGGTGCGGAGTTCCCATCGCACCGCAGCGTCATATGTCGTCCAGTAAGCACAAACTCGAATTGATCTGAAGCCGGATCACCGAAGATGGCGATGCTTTGGTCCTGGCCAAAGCCACCCGCGTCATCTTCGAGTTGTTTGTCAAAGCGAGCATGCCAATCGGGTTGGATGATTCCTTCAAAAATTTCGCGAATCAATGCTTGTTGTTCTGGTGTATAAAAGTCACTTTTGACCTCTGGACGTGTAATATTCCAATTATTTGCAATAAAAGTTCGCAACAGGCCGCGTTGCGGATCTTTGTGATTCCAGTCAAAGCAAACAGTTTTTTTCTGGCCTACTGTCATCGAGTTGAACAGTCTCTCTACATTCGATTCCGGCTCACGTTTGCTCTTGTTTTGCTCTTCGGCCCACAGCGTCGAGGAGATCGTGCTGGCTGCCAACGCCGTGTGCGCACTTGATTGAAGAAATCCTCGACGAGAAAGTTCGCGATTTTGGAAGATGCCGGACATGCTCGCTCCTTGGGACAAAAGTAAAGTGCCACCGTTCTTTTATTAAAACGCAATTCTCAATTCGGTGCAAACAGCCCCTACGACCGTGGTTCACGCTTCTTGACAATGGGGGCAATAGAATGTTGCCCGTTGGCTTTGGACAATCCGCAGGACTTGGGCCACGCGGCACCGGCGGCACGTTTCGCCCTCCCGTCCGTACACACGATGGTGATTTTGGTAGCGCCCTTTTTTATTCAAGGCATTTCGGTAGGTGCCATCGCCCAGGGTCGATCCTTCGTAGCGTATTGCCTTCAAGAGCACTTGCCGGGTCGCCCGCGACACATTGTGCCAATCACGATCGGTCAAGTCGACGCATCGCCGCTCAGGATGGATGCCTGCCAGAAGTAAAATTTCAGCCGCATACAGGTTGCCGATTCCGGCAATCCGCTTCTGATCAAGCAAAGCCACTTTAACGGCTTGACGACTTTTACCCAGTTGTTTGCCAAATAGGGAGGGTGTCATTTGTAGTGCGTCGGGACCCAACTTGCCGCCGTGACAGAGGCTTTCATACTCAGTACTGCTTAAGAGTTGCACTGTTCCCAGCCCGCGACGATCCCAAAAAAGCAGATCGGTGCTCCGTCGTTGACGAGTGCGCGTCAAACCAATTCGCAACCTCAAATGCTCGTTGTCAGGAGGGTCGGATAGTAACAACAGACCGGTCATGCGGGGTTCGAACACCAGAAAAGTATCGCGATCCGTACATAGGACAACACGTTTTCCGCGACGCTCGATCGATTGGATCTGTGCTCCATAAAGCCTTTTTCTCAGGGTAGCGATCAGCGGGCGGATTTGAATCGGCTTTAGGCGACAGCGGGGTCGGTCGATGGTCCGGATGGTGGTTCCCGCGCATGAGGCAATACCTCGACGCATTGTTTCAACTTCGGGTAGTTCGGGCAAAGCGAAGCACTCGAGCAAGAGGATCAGATCGGGTCTTGTCAGGCGGCTGTAGACTCTGTCAATAATTTTTTTGAGATCCCAACCGCCTCCAATAGACAGGTTACCGTTTGTTCGGTTGCTCCGCGACTAGAGGCAACCAAAGAACTTGCTCGCTGACCCATCATTTTTCGATATTCAGAATCTTGGATGCAACGACGGACAAAACAGGTCAGCTCCTCTCCACTTGATACAACCGATGCCGCATCGGCAGATTGGAGTGCAGCAACAATGTCGCGAAAATTCTGTGTGTGCGGCCCGAAGCAAACGGCCACACCATACGCCGCGGGCTCAATCATGTTCTGCCCACCTCGAGAACCAAAGCTTCCGCCGACAAATCCGATATCGGCCCGACCCCACCAAGCCCCGAGTTCGCCCACCGTATCGATTAGCAGAATTCTAATATCCGGTGCCGGGCCCTCAATATCAGAAAGTCGAGTCCGCCGCTGCCAGCGAAGTTTTGTCGCATCGAGCAATTTTCCAACTTCTTCAAATCGCTCTGGGTGACGTGGCACAAGGATCAGCTTCAGCTTTGGGTAGTCTGCTTCGAGGGCAATGAAGGTTTCAATCGCCAGTGATTCCTCCGGGTATTGTGTGCTACCGGCGAGAAAAATAATGTCATCAGAATTTAAATGCGATAGGTTTGACAGGTTCGTAGTCGTTGAATTTTGACGATTCGACTCAGCTCCATCAAATTTGATTGACCCCGTAATTTTGACTTGTGAGGTTGTCGCACCCAGCTGAATAAAGCGATCGGCATATTCTTTGTTTTGAACGATAATCTGCTGCAGACAGTTCAGCATTTTTCTGACCATTGGTTGCAGACGCCGGTACCCGCGAAAGCTTTTTTCGCTCAATCTTCCATTAATGACCACGGTTGGAATATGCCGATGGTGCGCGGAAAAAATGAGATTCGGCCATAATTCGAGTTCGCTTAGCACGAGAAGATCCGGCCGGATGCGATCCATGGCATTGCGGATCGCCCAGGTGAAATCGAGCGGACAATAAAAAACCAAGTGCTCAGGATATTTTTTTTCAGCCAGGGCTCGTCCCGTCCGGGTAGTCGTGGAGATGACACACTCGATCGAGGGATCTTGCTCGGTGAGTTGTCGAATCAATGGTGCTAATAGTTGAATTTCGCCTACACTGACCGCATGCAACCAAATGCATCGTTTCCGATTCGACCTGCGCGGGCACAGGCCGAGAAACTTTTCAGCCCACCCGTCACGGTATTTCTTTTTTCGAATGGCCGTGTAGAGCAGAAACGGGGAAAGCACGAAGAGCAGCAAAACATAAAAAAGATTAAGCCCGTATCCCCACATACCCTCATCCTTGGTGTTGATCGCATTTGAACGAACCGCTGCAGGAAATTGCTGAACTTATCTTCCGTGTCAGCGTGAACCGATCGGTTGCTGCGCTCCACTGCCGCTTCGCATACAGCAGTTTTTATATTTTTTTCCACTGCCACACGGGCAAGGTGCATTGCGGCCGATTCGCTCCTTACGGTTACGGATGGGCTCAATTTTTTCACCCTCTCCAATCTCATTCCCTTCGCCTCCCTGTTCTTCATCGGCCAGGGAGGCAGCCGATTTCGCCTCATCGTGCGTCGCTGCCGTTTCCACCCAGGTAGCACTGACAAAATCGTCATCCAACTGTTCCATGCGGAAAACAAGATCAGTGACCCGCTCCTGAATCGACTCCCACATAGCGTCAAAGGTCCGCATTCCTTCCCGTTTATACTCCACCTTTGGATCAACCTGAGCATAGCCACGCAACCCGACACTGCTTCGTAGATGGTCCATTGCCAACAGGTGGTCTTTCCACGCTGAATCAAGAATTTGTAGCGTGAGTGATCGCTCCATTCGGCGGATTTCAGGACAGAAACGATCTTGCCAAGCCGATTCCATTTCGAGCTGCAGTCGCTGAGCATCCCAGTTCGCAATTTTTTCACTTTCCCAATTCACATTCAGATTCATTTTTGCCCACGACATTAACTTGCCGATGCCCATTTCCTTTTCTCCAAGGGCATCGTCGACGAGCGACTCGATCTCTGAAGAAAGGTTTTGTCCCGCTTCATAATGCTCTCTACTTTGCGACAACAATACCTCGCGAATTTCATCACGCTGTTTAGATTTTAAATCTTCTAGATCGAGATCGACACCAAAACGATCTCGTGCCCAGTCGATTAATTGCTCGCGATCGTATCGCCTGTTTCCACTCGCGTCGCGGGTCGTGTAATGGAGCAATCCTCCCATTACTGGAAACTCAATCTCTTTCTGGGAGTAAATTTCTGTCGCGAGACTCAAGATCCGTTGCTGGAAATCATGCGGCTCTAAGCCGCTAAATTCTTCTTGAGGCAGTGAAATACCAAACTTATATTGCACCCAATTGATTGCCGTTTTGAGCCCATAATCCTTGTCGAGGTAAGACGCTCCTTCTCCGAGGTCAATTTTATCGACTGCTGCGCGTGCCTTTTCAAGTAAAAAAGTGTCAACTTGATCACGACCGATTTTTTTCAAATCTCGGTCTCTGAGCGAAAGTTGCCATCGAGCATTAGCGAATTTTGCGAGTGCCGCCCAATTCCATTCACCCGGATCTTCCTGCTCTGGTAAATTCTCTTCAATCGCATCCAGCACTTGCGACTCGGATGCGCGATCGGCTTCATCTTTGGCATAGACCTCCGCAGACTTGAAGTCCATATCGCGAAAGTCTCGGTGGTCAAGTTCCAGTCCCAAGCGACCACTCGCCCAAGCCGCAAAGGATTCGGTGCCGAAATCCCGCGCAAGGAATTCGCTCAAATGTTTATCGATCTCAGCGACAAGCATTTCTAAAATGAGTGTTTTGCAATTGGCCCCATCCAAAATATTTTGGCGGTAATCGTAGACGCGCTTTCGTTGTTCATCCATCACCTCGTCATACTCGAGCAAATTTTTTCTTATTTCAAAGTTTCGCTCCTCAACCTTCTTTTGTGCTCCCTCGATACGGCGAGAAACCATTTTGCTTTCAATCGCTTCTCCTTCTTGCATGCCGAGTCGAGTCAGCCAGGTGCGGACCCACTCGCCGGCAAAAATACGCATTAAGTCATCCTCGAGGGATAAATAAAATCGGCTGCTTCCGGGATCACCCTGTCGCCCGCTACGTCCGCGGAGCTGAAGGTCAATTCGACGTGCTTCGTGTCGTTCGGTGCCAATAATGTGCAGCCCGCCTAAATTGCGAATGTATTCGCCTTGGGATTCCATATCCTCCTCGCGTCGAATTGAATCGACCAGTTGTTCCCATTCATGAGCAGGAACGTCGAGTCGGGTCTCATATTTGTGTTGCAATTGTGCCCACGCCATCGTTTCGGGATTTCCTCCTAAAACGATATCGGTGCCACGACCCGCCATGTTGGTAGCAATCGTTACTGCGCCCAATCGACCTGCTTGAGCGACAATATCTGCCTCGCGTTTATGCTGTTTTGCGTTGAGCACTTCATGTTTAACGCCTCGCTGACTTAACAGCGATCCGAGATGTTCACTTTTTTCAATTGAAACCGTTCCCACCAAGATTGGACGACCCCTTTTTTGAATTGATCGTATGCTCTCCTTTGAAACAGATTCGGTTGCTTTAGATCCCTGTTTTTTAAAATCAATTTGTTCCTCGGTCTCTTTGACAATTTCACCAACCAATATTGCACCACTTCGCAGAACCAGTGTGTCCCAGCGATGGAGTTGTTCGATCTCGTCTGCCATCGCTGCATATTTTTCTTGCTCGGTCCGGTAGATGGTATCGGGTTGTTCGATGCGCTGTAGTTTGCGATTTGTCGGGATTGCCACCACATCCAGTTCATAAATTTTCCAAAACTCGCCAGCCTCCGTCATCGCCGTCCCGGTCATGCCGCTGAGTTTGTTATAAAGTTTAAAGAAGTTTTGCAACGTAATGGTTGCAAGTGTCTGCGTTTCTTCTTTAATACGTACGCCTTCTTTTGCCTCCACCGCTTGATGCAGCCCATCACTCCATTGACGTCCCTCCATCAAACGACCTGTGAACTCATCAACAATAATAACGGCACCCTCTTTCACCACGTAATTGACATCGCGCTTGTAGAGGTAGTGTGCCTTGAGAGCATTGTCGATGAGATGAGGCCATTCCATATTCCCTGCGGTGTAAAAGCTCTCCACACCGGCTAGTTTTTCAGCTTCCCGCACGCCCGCGTCGGTGAGATGTGCTGAGTGCTCCTTCTCGCTGACTGTGAAATGAGTTTCTTTTTTCAGCTGTCGTGCGATTCGATCCGCTTCTGAATATCGCCGTATATCAGAGTGCGCCTGTCCTGAAATAATTAACGGTGTTCGTGCTTCATCAATTAAAATATTGTCGACTTCGTCAATAATTGCAAAATTCAGGGGTCCCTGACACTGTTGTTGATATTTAGAAAATCGATCATCCTCTCTTGCCGCCGTCCGCATGTTGTCACGCAGATAATCGAATCCGAATTCGTTATTCGTGCCATAGGTAATATCGCACTGATAAGCTTGCTGGCGTGCAGATGGTTCCATGCCGCTCTGAATCGCGCCCACCGTAAGTCCCAGCGACATGTGCAGGGGCCCCATCCATTCCATATCACGCCGCGCCAGGTAGTCGTTCACGGTAATAACATGGACACTTCCTGCCAGGGCATTCAAATAGGCCGGGAGGGTTGCTACCAGTGTCTTGCCCTCCCCGGTGACCATCTCTGCAATGGCACCACTGTGCAGGATCATGCCACCGATTAACTGCACGTCGTAGTGCCGCATATTCAAATAACGTCGGCCTGCTTCCCGGCATACGGCAAATGCCTCTTCGAGGATGTCATCAAGCGTTTCTCCGGCAGAGAGTCGCTCGCGAAATAAAGCAGTTTGATCTTTCAAATCGGCATCACTCATTGCCTGATACCGCGGTTCCAGGGCATTGATCGCATCGACCCTCGCATGGAGCCGTTTGATCATCCGTTCATTGGAGGAACCGAAGATTGCAGTAACAGATTTTTCAAAGCGACGCAGTATGCCGCTGAAAAAGCCGCTCAGAAATTCCCAAATTCGTTCTAATATTTCCATCGGGGTCCGAGATGCAGTGGTTTGCAGTGGTAGGAACTGTCGAAAAAAAATGCAGCCATCGGCTGCAAAGACCCTCGTGGGGTTTGTCGCAGTTCTCGGCTAAGATAAACCCTTCGGGAAGTCTATAGAGATTGCGTAAACAGGTCAACAACGGATTGATACCGCTCGAATTTGACGGTTGACTCGTCGACTGGCGGAATTGGTTTGCGGTTTAGGGTGCTACGGCGATGATGAAACAGGTCAAATCCATCGATTTTCAAGGCGAGCTTATTTTTCTTGGCACCGGCACATCGGTCGGAGTTCCCGCAATCGGCTGCGGTTGCCCAGTGTGCACAAGTGATAATCCAAAGAATAAACGTTTCAGGTCCAGCGTTGCTCTCGGTCTCCCAGAGGGCAATCTTTTGATCGACACGACCCCCGATTTACGGATGCAATTGCTTCGTGAAAATATCGGCGTTATAGATGCGGTCGTTTTTACTCATGAGCACGCCGACCACGTCATGGGACTGGACGACTTGCGGTTATTTCCTTTTTATTTGGGCCACCCCGTCCCTCTGTATTGCGAACCTTATGTCGAAGAGCGAATCCGAAAATCCTTTGATTATGCTTTCAATGATCATCCCCCTTCGCATCCGGGCGCGATACCGCAACTTGAATTTCGACCCATCCACCCTGGCAACTTTTCTGTCTTGGGTGCGGAAATAATCGGGTTTCGATTGAAACATGGCGCCTTCAATGTGCTTGGATTTCGTATCGGAGATATTGCGTATTGCACCGATACCAATTCCATCCCTGACGAAACTTGGCCGCTACTTGAGGGACTGGATATCTTGGTGCTTGACGCACTTCGGAAAAAGCCGCATGCAACCCACTTCTGCGTTGAAGAATCGTTAGCGGTCATCGAGCAGTTAAAACCGAAGCGGGCACTGCTCACTCACATCAGTCATGATCTTGAGCATGTGCAAACGGAAGCCGATCTGCCTGATGGGGTGGGGCTGGCTTATGATGGCTTGCGATTGTCGCTTTAAAAGCGATTCGTGATTTTCATTTCATTGACTCGCAACCATTGTCAGCGAGTCTGCACACCCGCTTGCAATTTCGGAGTCTCCGATTTTTTTTCCGGATCTTCCGTATTCGCGAGCTGACCGTTTTTCAGCAACTGCGTGTAATCGAGGGCGATAGCAAGAGCTTCATCGAAGTAGAAATTCCGATCGATAATTTGATCATCGTCATCTTCAAATGCATCCTTCAGTGCGTCCTCTTCTGCATCGTCGCGATCAGCCATAAATACGTCTTCCTTCAACGATACACTTTTGCGATCTTTTTGTTCCAGATATTTCGCAATGGTTTTTTCAACCTTTTGAAAGTCTTCAGAATCGGCACGACGCTCTTTTGAACGCGTTCGGATGCTTTCAAGCATGGCGTTATCGACGAGCGCTAATTTTTCAAAGGGAGCAGATTCGACCTGATCGAACGCGACCGAATGATCAAGGTCGCTCTCTCCGACGTCCAGATGGGTTGTGACAGACGGCAATTCAATATCGGATAACACACCCCGGTTCTGAGTGCTGTCTCCATTTGGGCGATAAAACTGTTGCATTGTCACTTTGAGCGCGCCCAATTGAGGTGGTTTTTGAATGCGAAACAATCGCTGTCCCACGTCCTGCAACGTTTGCACCGTTCCTTTGCCATGCGTTGCATAATCCCCGACAACCAGTCCACGACGGTAATCCTGAATGGCGCCGGCAAAAATTTCACTCGCGCTCGCGCTGAATTTGCTGGTCAGCACAACGAGCGGCTTACTCCAGGAAACGCCCGCGTCAGTGTCATCATACGATTGCACGTTGCCATCTGCATCTTTCACACGGACGATCGGCCCCTGATCAATGAACAGGCCGGTGAGGTTAATTGCCTCGGTAAGACTTCCACCTCCGTTGCGCCGAAGGTCCAGAATCACAACGTCAACGTTATCTTTGCGGAATGCATCCAGAAGTTTTCGCACATCTCGTGTTGTGCTTCTAAAATTCTCGTTACCATTTCTCGCCGCCTCCATGTCCATATAGAAGCTAGGCAAGTCGATCACGCCTACCCGATAGGGTTTACCATCCGGCTTTACCCCTGTTTCGATAATTTCTGATTGTGCCGCACTATCTTTCAATTCGATTTGGGCCCGCGTGATGTCATAAATCTTGGGTTCCCCTTTGCCACCCGGTGTGACCTGCAAGCGGACAATTGTCCCTTCTTTGCCACGAATTTTTTTCACAACATCATTCAGCCGCATTCCGACAACATCTTCTATTTCTCCATCAGTGCCCTGACCCACTCCGATAATCGTATCCTCCGGCTCTAATCTGCCGTCCTTATCGGCTGCCCCACCCGGAATGATTTTTGAAATCACCGTGTGCCCGTCCAGCATTTGCAACGCCGCTCCGATACCCTCCAATTGCAGTCGCATGCTGATCACAAAATTTTCCAGCGTAGTGGGCGACATATAACTAGTGTGTGGATCGTATGAAGATGTCAGGGAATTAAGGTAGGTTTCCAGTAACTCATCGCCGTCCATTTGCTTTCGATTTTCTACGAACGTGTCATATCGACGATGCAATTTTTTTCGCGCATCTTCAATCTCTGTTTCCGCAGCCTTCTGAAGGAGGAAGTCATACTTGATCTGTTTTCGCCATAGCTCTCTGGCTTCCGCATTGTTTTTCGGATAGCCGCGATTTTCGAAATCTGTGTTCATCGACTCGTCAATCGTAAAGTCATGATCAGTATCAATTAGTTCATTGATCATGGCTTCTCGCTCAGCTAAACGTTTGAGATAGACCTGATAAACATCATAAGCAAAGCGAATGTTGTGCCTCTTTATCATGTCATCGAGTTGATGCTTGTTCTTGTAAAACTCATCAACATCTGATTGAAGAAAATACATTTTCCTAGGATCGAGAGACTTTAAATACGCGTTGATCCATCTCTCCGATATCTCATCATTAAGCTCGTCAAACCCTTGCCGACTCAAATGTGCGCGACTGAGGAAAGCTGCAACCGCAGTTGCCACTTGCTTGTCGCGTGCCGACGGCGCGGTGGGTGAAGCAACACAGGGTGAGACAAAACCGGCCAAGAGCAATACCAAGGCCAGCGGGACGATGAGGGACTGTTGCAGCAAATTGCTCAAAAGAAAT
>JAYYJN010000060.1:0-2795 GCA_036146215.1 Planctomycetota bacterium | reverse complement strand
AAATTGTTGGGGCCATTTTTCTCAATTGATGAGGTTCCCCGTCGATGCAACACTCACGCTGTTTGCATCGCTTACGTGCCAACGCGCTCGATCACGATTGCAGGAGTCGGGACGGAGGGAAATTGCCCATCGTCTTGCACAGAAACCCGGTTCATCTTGTCGAGAACATCCATCCCCTCAACAACCCGCCCGAATACACAGTACCCGTAGTCTTCAGCGGTTTTACGATTTCGATGATCGAGATGCGGATTATCGACCAGGTTGAAAAAAAATTGACAAGTGCTGCTGTCTGCCTGATCGGGTCGTCTGGCCATGGCAATCGTGCCTTTGCGATTTTTCAAGCCGTTAAAGGCTTCATTGCGGATCCAGAATTGCGTCGGTTTTTCTTCAAATTGCTCGGTATAGCCGCCACCCAAAGCCATGTATCCGGGCACAATTTGATGAAAGATAGTGCCGTTGTAATGTCCGTTTCCGGCATACCAGAGGAAATTCTTGCCTGTGATCGGTGCCTTTTCGAGGTCCAGTTGAACTCGGATGGTGCCGAGGTTTGTCGTGATACTCACGATTGGAAAACGTGGATCGTGGAGGCTGTCGTTTGAGGCAGGTAACGCGTCGACCGGACGCCGTTGCGTACTCGTATCGATACTGGCCGTCACCGAGGTGCCTGCCGTACCACCCTTATCGCAACCACACGCAACAAATGAACCAAAGCATGTAGAAATTAAGAGTAATGTTCGAGTCGAAGTGATCATGATGCATTGCACCCGCAGAAGCCGGAACCGCACGCAAACTTGGTTGATTTTTGAAAACGAAGCGGCATCTTCGTTGTTTCATCGATCTGAAGCAACTCTGATTTCTAGACCCAAGTCTCGTAAAACCCTTTTTACGGAAGACTTGCCGCGTACGATAACTGGCAAAGTCTGGCATGCTCAGGATAGTCGTGATAAATTGCTCAGAGAGCGGATCGAGCTGAAACCGGAAAGCACATTAAAGTATTTAAATGCGTTTTTATCAGATAGCGGTTTTCTGTTTCTGGATGCTGGCAATGTCTTGGCTAATGATGACCAAGATCATGCCGGTTCTCTATCGTGGCGACCCGCCAAATCACCACGCCGCCACTGTTTCCCAATTGATCGATAACTTGCCGGTGATCTGGGATTTAAAATGGAATTTTCACTCTGTGGGCTGGGCAGCGAATCATGTCAAAGAAAGTTCCGATGGTCGACTGGAGATACTCAGCCAGTTGCAATTCAATGATTGGCCAAAAGCGGAGAAAACCAGCTCTTCATGGATTTTAGAGCAACTCGCGCAGTGGGGCACCGACGCAGGAGAACTTAAGCTTCGCTTGCTCAATCGATCACTGCTTGATGAAAATTACCGGCTAAAGCAACTGGAGTCGTCTATTTACCTCGCCGGATCTCCTGAATCGAATCAGTCACCTTGGATGCGGATTCGCGGAGCCGTCGAAGGAAACCACCTGATGCTCGCATTCCATCTGCGTGATCGTATGTTGGGAGAGAGGACGATCCCGATCCGTCCGCACTCGCTTATCAGCAGCGAGATTTCACCGCACGGCTACATGCCTCGCTTACGCATCCGTCAACGATGGACGACCTACCAAGTCAGTCCGCTACGACCCCCGACATCGCCGCAGGGGACCATTGTGGCCACGGTGGAACGATATGACCCAATGATCTGGAACGGTAAGCTTGTTGAAACTTTATTGGTTGTCTATCGAAAGGACGAGGGCAGTGGATCACGCTCAGCAGACGAGTACCTCGGAAGATTGTGGGTGCGGCCCGACAATGGCATGGTCCTCAAACAAGAAATCATGCTTCTCGGATCAAGATTTACGCTTCAGCGACGAGAAGATCGGGAGGCGACCCGCCTGGCCGAGAACTTGCAGGAGAACTGGTCACACACCCGCTCACTCTCGAAAGCCAATATGCTGCCACCTCCGGAGGTCCAAAAGATGCCGCAAAACCAAGAGCGAACACCATGATTGAATATTTGGGTGTTTCCCGATCGTATGGCAACCGCTTAGCAGTGGATGATTTGCACCTCGAGATTCCACCTGGCCAGCTATTTGCTTTTCTGGGCCCGAACGGTGCCGGAAAGACCACCACAATGAAGATGGCTGTCGGTTTGCTTCGACCCAATCGAGGCTCGGTGAGAGTTTGCGGGCATGATGTCGCCCAGGAACCACGATTGGCAAAATCAAAACTAAGCTACGTTCCCGACGAACCTCACCTCTACGATAAGCTGACCGGCCGAGAGTTTTTGCAATTCATTGCCGAGATGTATGGCATTCCAGGCACGCGTGAAACCGATAAACAGATTGAACGCTTTGAAATCGGGGGCTTTGTCGACGAGTTAACCGAGACTTATTCCCATGGGATGAAACAGAGACTCGTCTTTGCTTCGGCGTTCCTTCACCACCCGGAGGTCTTGGTGGTCGACGAACCGATGGTCGGACTGGACCCCAAAAGCATCCGCCTGGTGAAGGACTTGCTTCGCGAGCAAGCTCGTGCAGGAACGACGGTTTTCATGTCGACGCATACGCTGGCCGTTGCCGAGGAGATTGGAGACCGGATTGGAATCTTGATGAGCGGAAAACTCCAGTTCATTGGCACACTTGCGGAGCTAAAGAATAATTTCCAGCAAAACCAAACGAGCCTGGAAGAAATATTTTTAGAAATGACCCGTCAAGCCGAAGGATAATCCTCAGAACGAATTGTATTGTACGTCGACTGACCCACAAAGCATCTTCCAAAAGAAGATCGCCCTTAATGCCA
>JAYYJN010000059.1:0-6130 GCA_036146215.1 Planctomycetota bacterium | reverse complement strand
GCCTCTGCCAATGTAAACAGCTGTTTGAAACAATTGTATGACAACCGAATCCGAAAGGCAACCTAAGGCAACAAAGAGAGTAAAATAGGAGGAAACTGCGAAAGCGTACCGAAATTCTACCGAGATAAGGCCGCTTTGTTACGAGAAAAGAGATGAAAGGCGGTGGAATCCTCTACGATCATTGGGCCCTCGTTAAGCAGAGCGACCCTGGTCATAAACCGCCTGCAGCAAATCCTGCACGTCCTTGTATTTCTCGTTTCGCTCGAGGGCCGCATCAATCAAGCGGCGGGCCTCTTTTTCTGAATGCCCTAAGCTCACCAGCACTGAGAAACCCTCACTCACCACGTCGAGTTCCATGGTTTTACTCTTCGCCTCGTCACGCGTTGCCAAGAGTGCAAACTTCGGTACTTTACGACGCAACTTTGCCACGATCCGCTCTGCGGTCGCCGGTCCAATACCCGGCAGACCGGAAAGACTCTTGATATCCTGTTCCTCGATGGCAGTCGCCACTTCCCGTACCGGTCGCACCATCGCCCGTAATGCTTTCTTGACTCCGACTCCATCGACCGAGCAAAACAACTCGAAAAACTCACGCTCTGCTTCGTTCAGGAAACCGATTAGCCGTGGCGTCAGTTTTCCCTGCATTGGATTACCCTCCAGGTAATGCACCGTATGCAAACTCACCTCTGTATTCAATTTAGACTGAAGCTGTCTTCGCGCAAAATCGGGAATGGCAATCTGATATTCATAGGGACCGATATCCAGAATCAAAGTATCGTCAGCCACACTTGAAAGTTGTCCCTTAATCTTTGTGATCACAGTAACCACCTCATGCCGGTAACTTTGTTTTTGCCAGGTAATGATGACAAAGGGCTATCGCCAATGCATCTGCCACGTCTGCCGGTTCTGGCACAGCTTCAAGCCTCAGTTCCCTCATCACCGCTTGTTGCATTTGCAATTTTGGAGCACGCCCGTTTCCCGTCAAAATACGTTTAACTTGTGTTGCGCTATAGTGGTAGACACCGAGGCCGGCTTGCGCGGCAGCGAGACAAATCACCCCGCGCGCGTGCCCCATTAAAATCGACGTCCTGGGCCGCTTGTAGTGACTGAACAATTCTTCAAGCGCTAAGGAGGCTGGCCGGTAGGACTCAATCACCTCTGCAATCCCTTGATGAATTGCGCAAACACGCTCGGCAAGATCACCTCGTGCTCGACCTCTGACGACACCGGCCTCGCAAACCCGAATCCCACCTGGAATCGTTTCCAGCACACTGTAACCGGTAATATTTAGCCCGGGGTCGACACCCAGAATCCTCATCTGGCACACTCCATGCTGACTTCCCCATATCAATGATGTATCCGGTTTGGTCGGCTATTTGTCGACGATTGACCAGCCTGTCCCATCTGCACGATCTTCTAACGTGATCCTGGCATCAGCTAGAGAGTCACGTATGTCATCTGCCGTCGAAAAATCTTTTTCGCCACGTGCCCTGTTACGCAACTCAATCAGCAAACCCATTAAACCTCCAAGTGCCTTTTCTGGATCTCCTTTGAGTTCCCAATCGGTCGCTTCTGAACGATCCTCTACCACAATCTCCCATTCCGATAGACCATCGCGAATCTTGTCTGCCACCTCAAAATTCTTGGCCGCTCGTGCTTCTGCACGTAGTCGAATCACAAGATTTAAAACTGCATCAAGCAGCCCCTTACCCTGCTCGCCACTATTATTCTGCGGCGCGGATACAAACAGACCCAGTGTCAGCGACAGTTCTCGAAGCACAGAAACTCCATATTCAAGCCCTCCGATTGCATCTGCCGTCCGAAGAGATGGATCTTCCAACTGGTCCGATTCGATGTGTTTGTTAAGCAACCTCACCAGTTCGAATAAATCACCGATCGCCCCGCCGGTGTTAAAATCGTCATCCATCGATTTTAAAAATTTTTGTCGAAGTTCCGCGACAGATTCTCCTCCCCGAGACGCGGTCACTTCATTCGATAAATCGCAGGGCACAACATCGTAAAACGAAGTGCCTGTAATGCGCTCGAACCGCTTAAAAAAACGATAAAACGTTTCTAGGCCTGTAGCCGCTTCGGCAATCGCCTCAGGACTGAAAAGCACCGTGCTGCGATAATGCGTGCGCAACAGGAAAAAGCGAATTTTTTCGCCTCCCTGCTTTTCGATCAATTCGGCCAGTCCCCCTGCTCCCTTGGAGCGACTCATCTTCTCACCACCTGCGTTTGATTCCCGTTCTCCTCTGCCACCAATTTTGCCTGACTGTGCCTGGGCACGCAGTAATCCATTGTGCATCCAGATCCGCGCCATCGGCTTGCCATGGCAACACTCACTCTGCGCAATCTCATTTTCATGGTGTGGGAAAATGAGATCCAATCCGCCACCATGGATATCAAACGTCTCCCCCAATAATCCTCGACTCATCGCCGAGCATTCAATGTGCCAACCGGGGCGGCCTTGCCCCCATGGACTATCCCATGCCGGCTCTCCCGGCTTCGCCGACTTCCACAAAGCAAAATCTGCAGCAGATCGTTTTTTGGCAGCCGCCTGCCCACCCTCCCCTTGAAGATCATCGATGGTCCTGTTGGTGAGTTTTCCGTATTCCTGATCCCTCCCCACGTCAAAGAAAACATCCCCGTCTGCCGCATATGCAAAATCTTGCTCGACGAGCGACGCGGTCATTTCAATAATTTCGTCCATACTTTCGGTAGCACGTGGCATCTGATCGATTTGATCGACGCCCATTCCTCGAAGATTTTTTAAATAATCTTCTATGTTCTCCTCTGCAACCTCGGCCATTGAAATCGAGCGCTCGTTCGCTTTATGGATCAATTTGTCATCCACATCCGTAATATTCACAACCCAGGTAACTTCATAACCACGATATGTGAGATATCTTTTGATCGTGTCAAAAATTACAGGGCCAACCATGTGACCGATATGGGCCTTGTCGTAAACAGTTGGACCACAGAGATAGATTCCGATTTTTCCTGGCACGACCGGTTGCAGAGGCTCTTTTTTGCGTGACAGTGTATTGTATATTCGAATATCTGATGACGCCGACTGCATATTCTGCGTTTCGAGATTTGTTTTCGTTGTTGTCATGATGTTTTCTCCAACAGCGCTACGACCTGTGCCGATATTGCCTCTTCTCTACCGATCGGTCCCACACCCTCACCCGTCTTTGCCTTAACACCGACCGCTTCGGGCAAAACGGAAAGTATGGCTGCGATTGATCGACGAATGTCAAGCGCAACGGGTGCAATCTTGGGTCGCTCAGCAAAAAGAATACAGTCAACATTCACGATCCGGTATTCGGCCTGATGCACGTGATCCACCACTTCCTGTAGCATTTCGACGGAATCTCGATCCGCGTTTTTGATATCCGTATTCGGAAAAATCTGACCTATATCACCTAGTGCAGCTGCGCCGAGTAGCGCATCGATCAGGGCATGCAGCAACACGTCGGCATCGCTGTGGCCGATCAATGAACGATCGTGCGGTAGATTCACACCACCGAGCCGCAAGGCAGAACCTGGTCCCAGACGATGCGTATCGTGCCCTATGCCTATGCGAAAATTATTCGTGCCAAACCCCTCCCAGATGAAAACGGGCGTATTATAGAGAAATACGCGTTTTTCGACAACGCGAAGCAGGGCCTCACTGCCACAACAAATTAACCTTCACCCCATAAGTTCAGCAATCGACCAGCGGACAAAGTTGGCTAATTTCCAACCGATTGGTCGCCACCACTCGGTTCGTGTATTGGCACGTTACTAGGCTCCCACCTGTAGGTCTCCTATAATCGCGCCTATGGAAACGATTCGCATTGAAGGCCTTCGCAAGACCTACAAGATCTACCAGAAACAGGAAGGTTTGCGGGCATCGTTTCGTGGTCTCTTCCGACGCAGATATCGTATCGTTGAGGCGGTTCGAGGCATCGACTTATCGGTAGACCAAGGCGAGTTTGTGGCTTTTCTCGGACCGAACGGGGCGGGTAAAACGACCACGCTCAAATTACTTTCCGGAGTCATCTCGCCAAGTTCAGGAACTGCTCGCGTGCTCGGCCATGTCCCCTGGCGGAGAGAAAACGCTTACCGTCGACGATTCGCATTAGTGATGGGTCAAAAAAATCAACTTTGGTGGGATCTACCTGCACAAGAGTCCTTTCGCCTCCATCAGCAAATATATCGAATCGAACCGGAAGCATTCATTGCACGGCGCGACGAACTGGTAGATTTACTTGAAGTTCGCAAATTACTTGGACAACCTGTGCGCGAACTGTCACTCGGTGAGAGAATGAAAATGGAACTCATCGCAGCGCTTTTACACTCCCCGGAGGTCCTTTTTCTCGACGAACCCACCATTGGCCTGGACGTGGTCGCGCAGCACAATATTCAAAATTTTCTCCGCTATTACCAAAAATTAAAAAAAATAACCATCCTTCTCACAAGCCACTACATGAAGGATGTTGTTGCACTCTGCAAGCGAGTGGTCATTGTCACCGACGGTGTGATCGTTCACGATGGTTCGCTCGAAGAGATCATCGATCGCTTCAGCACCCACAAGGTGATTACACTTCAGTTTGCAGACAACGGTCTTCCAATTGACATCAGTCGCTTTGGCGAAATTATTGAGGAGCAAGCCCCTCGCATCAAAATAAGAGTCGCCAAACAAACCGTCACCGAAAGCCTGGCCGCGATTCTCCAGCAACACCCCGTAGAAGATGTTAGTGTTGAAGATCCACCCCTGGAACAAGTAATTGCCGAAATGTTTGCCTCAGTAAGCCAGGAATTTAAACGGCCGAAGGAAGAGGCCACTTCCAAATACTGAAACCGGCCCCTGATCGGAATGACGAGATTAACTGAACCTTGGAAACTAAACCGCTGTGCCTGCGTTTGCTGATAAAAACCGTTGGTCGCCCGTCCAAGTCTTGCTGAGTACGCTCACAACCTGGTGGACAATTCTTAGGATTTGCCTCGAAGAGCGGCTCGTTTATCGTGGTGATTTTGCATTGGGAACCTTAATGCGGTTCCTGCCGATCGTGACACAAATTTTCCTTTGGGGAACCATCTTTGAAACTATTTCAGGGAAAATTGCAGGCTACAGTTACCATGACTTTATTGCGTATTATTTGCTCACGATGGTCGCGCGAGCATTTTCCAGCATGCCAGGACTTGCCTCCGGGATCGCGGCCGAGATCCGTGACGGGTCAGTTAAAAAGTATTTGATTCAGCCCATCGACATGATCGGCTTTCTTCTCCTCAACCGCCTAGCACACAAACTTATCTATTACGGAGTTGCAATTGGTCCCTTTGCACTCGTATTCTTTCTTTGCAGAAGTTATTTTCCATCGCTGCCAACTGTAGAGACCGTGGTTGCATTTGCAATCTCTCTGTTGATGGGATTTCTGCTCGGATTTTTTCTGGAAGCCGCCATCGGGTTGATCGGATTCTGGTTCCTGGAGGTAAGTTCGCTTCTGTTTGTTTACATGCTATTTAGTTTCTTTTTCTCGGGTCACATGTTTCCGCTCGACATCTTACCCTATCCGTGGAATTATGTTTTCGAATCACTCCCGCTTCAATATTTGGCCTATTTTCCGGCTGCTGTCTGGCTTGGAAAAATTGAGGGACAAAGTTTAGTTGCGGCTCTTTGGATTGAGGCTGCATGGGTCCTATTTTTTATCGTCGTATGCCGCATTGCTTTTCATCGCGGAGTGAAACGCTACAGCGGATACGGAGGCTGATGCATACCAGAAAGGTTTGAGAAACTTGGATTCTTTTTCATCACGAGACATCGCCCTAAAGGCAACAGAAAAACCAAACTATGCTCGCGTGTTTTTGACCTTTGCTCGCAACAGCCTGGTCCGTGATATGACATTTCGCTCAAATTTCGTTATTGAGACTATTTCTTCTTTATCATGGATGTTCATGAATCTGGGATTTTATCTGCTAATTTTCTCTTATACCGATGTTATCGGTGTCGCCACAGGATGGACGCAGTATGAGTTCTTCGTGTTTTTTGCGACCGTAGCGATTGTCAACAGTCTGGTGCAAACGTTCTTTATGCCTAATGCACAGGAATTTAGTGAATTGATCCGAACCGGTAATCTTGATT
>JAYYJN010000058.1:0-6840 GCA_036146215.1 Planctomycetota bacterium | reverse complement strand
GAACGCGTTGAGAAGGCAATAGAAAAAACCCGTCAAGCGATTCTCACCAATGATTTGCAGCAGGTGCTTCAAACGATCGCGCCGGAAAGTGGCAAACTTCAGTCGATTGCAGATCGCTATCTCGCACAGTTTACGGTTCGCAGTATTAAAATTACCGAGGGCCCGGAGCTCAGGTTCTTCACCAACACGGAGCCGCCTTCGGTCGCTGTGGTTCTGAATGCCCGATTTGACTTCGACCCGAGCAAGGGCATGCCTGCTTATCGGGGTGGGGTGGTCCGTGTTGTGGGACGTCTACGCCGCAGCTCAGCCGGTTGGAAGTGGACGGAAGCTGAGTTTTCAAGTCCCTTATCTCGTGCGCGAAGTTCGCTTCCGTAGCGAACAACGTTGCTTGAGCGTAAAAAAGCACGGTTGGCGTTCAGCGAGGGCTCGCGATCATCACCTCGCCTTCTCGACTTTTATCGGGCAGGTATACGTAACTATCGCCAGACGGAAGTTCGGGCAACATAACGCCGACCGGATCGAGAATCTCTTTTTTATATTCGGAGAAATCTTTGGGATTGCCACCATTTATTGCCCGAAAGGTATTAAGTTGACTCTTGATTTGAATGTCGTTGATCCTCACCTTGACCTTGCTGTAGCTTCGCAGTGGTGTGAGGATTAAATCACCTAATGTACCTCCGCCTCCAGCACTTGTGTCGTCCTGTGGTTTGAGTTTGTTCAACTTAATTTGTGTTTCCGGAGGACTCGGTTCATCACCGGGTGGCGACGGCTCCTGTGGTTCATTCATTTCTGAATTTGAGTCTGATTCGGAATTGACTTCGGCATAAATCGGCTCGGGCGGTCCGCTGTTGCCTCGCGTTTGCGGGTTGATCTTAGGAGGCTCGCATCCGCTCGTAATCGAGCAGATGCCCACAATGATCACAATCATTCGCCCAAATACCGGGATGATATGCTTTCGCCATAAGGCGTGCATCGTAGGTCCTTTCAACTAATCGTCTGTTCGAGTTCTAAAGACCAGTCGCGCATTTCTTCCAGCATTGCTCGACAGGTCATATCGTAATTAAGTGCGGTCAAAGTCACATTGCCCCGCGCGAGTGCCGTCAGGTCGGTTTCTTCAATTCCAGGCTGCGGTGCGGGAAGATTTGTCGCCCAAAAATATTCCCGCCCGCGCGGGTCGATTCGCTTCTCATACTGCTCTCCGTAGCGATCCAGACCCATCGGCACGATTTGCAGATGACTTTCATTTTCAAGTGCTACAGAAGGAATGTTCAAATTATAGAGTTTTGGTTTTTCGCCACGATGCGTCATCAACTGTTCGATCACGCCACGAGCAATTTTTGCCGCTTTATTGAACGCCGCATGCGGATCGTATTCCAGAGAAACAGCAATGCTCTCAATCCCGAAAAAGGCACCTTCAATTGCCGCCGCGACTGTTCCCGAGTAGAGTACGTTAATGCCGGCGTTCAGTCCGCCATTAATCCCGCTGACGACCAGGTCGGGTGGCGTCTCGCATAATTCAGTGATTGCAAGTTTCACGCAATCAGCAGGACTTCCCTCGACGGCCCAGCCTCGATGTCGTTCGCCATCAAATACTTCTTTGCAGACAAGCGGACTGAGAAATGTAATTGAGTGACTTACTCCACTTTGCTCCGTAGCTGGCGCTACAAGAAACACGTCACCGATTTTGCGCAATTCTTGTTCCATGGCGGCAAGACCGGGCGCATAAAATCCATCATCGTTGGTAAGCAAAATATGCATTTTCAACTTCCATCGGGTTTCAATGTGCCGTCATTTTACCCAGAACAGGAAACCTGCACAGACAGGAGCATACCGCGCGTTATGCCGCGATATGCAAAGGATCGGACGTGCAAAGACCCCTAGTCCGTGCGGGAAGGTACCGATAAAATCGGCGTTTTCGCCCGACTGGCTAGTCGGGCATTTTTCGTTGTGCCCCCGTATCAAGCAGCCGTTCGCAGAAGGATGCATGCTGCATAAGGTTGCACAAGGAACCCGATTGAATGACCACTGCAGCCCAAAAGACGCCTGAAACGCGTGCTCCGCTGGAGAGCGAAAAAATTCTGGTGTTCGATTTTGGTTCCCAGTATGCACAGTTAATCGCGCGACGTGTCCGCGAGCAAGGAGTCTATTGTGAGATTGTTCGCCACGACTTGCCTGCCAGTCGTGTTCGGGCAATCAATCCGGTGGGCATCATTCTTTCTGGAGGCCCATCGAGTGTGTACGCGACGGCCGCACCCCAGATCGATGAGGCCATTTTTGAGCTCCAGATCCCAATTCTGGGTATCTGTTACGGCATGCAGTTGGCATGTAAGGCATTTGGTGGAGAGGTGGGGGGTGCAGTAGCGCGAGAGTACGGACGCGCGTCATGTCGGATCGGATCGCGTAGCGATATTTTTGATGGCTTTCCCGAAGAAACGGAAGTCTGGATGAGTCACGGTGATCAAGTCCAGAAAATTTCAGATCAATTCGTTGCACTCGCACAAACTGACACCTGTCCCGTGGCTGCGGTAAAACACCATCAGTTGCCGATCTACGGCTTGCAATTTCATCCCGAGGTGACGCACACGCCGCTGGGCGATCGGGTGCTGAAAAATTTTCTCTTGGGTGTTTGTAAAGCCCGAAGCTCGTGGAATATGGGTGATTTTGCCGAGGAGGCGATTCGCCAAATCCGGCAGACGGTTGGAACCCGGCGAGTGATTTGCGGACTCTCTGGTGGGGTCGATTCGGCAGTCGTTGCAGCCCTGCTTACAAGAGCAATTGGCGATCAGCTGTCATGTATTCTGGTTGATAACGGGTTGCTTCGCGAGGGCGAAGTGGAGTCGGTGCGGCAAGAATTTACGGGGCATTTTAAGACCGATTTGCACGTTGTGTCGGCGGCGGACCAGTTTCTATCTGTACTGGCGGGTGTTGAGGACCCTCAAGAGATACGGCGACGCATAGGTCATCAATTCATCGAATGCTTCAAAGAAGAGGCTGTGAAAATTGAAGGCGTCCATTTTCTGGCGCAAGGAACCTTGTATCCTGATGTCATCGAAAGCGGTGCCGCTCCGGATGGACCGGCTGCGACGATCAAGTTGCATCACAACGTGGGCGGACTCCCAGAGGAGTTAGGTTTCGAATTGATCGAACCTTTGCGGGATCTATTCAAGGATGAAGTACGCCGATTAGGGGAGAACCTCGGTTTGGCCGAGGAAATGGTGTGGCGACATCCTTTCCCAGGCCCTGGACTTGCGGTGCGTTGCCTGGGTGAGGTGACGGACGAAAAACTTGCCACGCTCCGTAAAGCGGATGCGATAGTGGTAAGTGAAATCCGGGAATCGGGTCTGTACCGTGAAACCGCCCAGGCCTTTGCGGTGCTGCTGCCGGTGCAGAGCGTCGGGGTTATGGGGGATGATCGCACCTATGAAAATGCCATTGGAGTACGTTGTGTCAATAGCGAGGATTTTATGACTGCTGACTGGACACATCTTCCATATGATCTGCTTGCTCGCATTTCAAATCGCGTCATCAATGAAGTCAAGGGTGTCAATCGCGTGGTCTACGATATCAGTTCCAAGCCGCCGGCAACAATTGAGTGGGAATGAAAGCCCGAAACCGCAGTGGTAAATTCAGATTTATGATCATGTGAGCTTCGCGAATCTGATCGCGGCGTTGCTTATTTTCGGAGTGAATCGATGGGAAAAAAATACATCTACCAGATGGGTGGTCTGACAAAAAAATATGCACGCAAGCCGGTGCTTAACGATATTTGGCTCGCTTTTTATCCCGGTGCAAAAATCGGGGTCCTCGGTCGCAATGGATCCGGTAAAAGCACGCTCTTGAAAATTATGGCGGGCATCGATCAGGAGTACGACGGTGAGGCTGCACTGAGTGACGGATTTACGGTCGGCTATTTGCCCCAAGAACCCCAATTGGACCCCGCGCTGGACGTGCGCGGCAATGTGGAAGCTTCGGTAGCAGAGACGCGTGCAATTCTTGATCGATTCGAACAAATCAATCAGCGACTCGGCGAACCTTTGGAAGCGGATGAGATGGACAAACTGCTCGCCGAGCAGGCCCGCGTCCAGGATCGTATTGATGCGGCCGACGCATGGGAGCTCGACCGGAAGTTGGAGATCGCCATGGATGCCGTCAATCTTCCTCCGGGGGATTCGCGGGTCGATAAGTTATCAGGCGGTGAGCGACGACGGGTCGCGTTGTGCAAAATCATGCTGGAGAAACCGGGTCTTCTATTGCTTGATGAACCGACGAATCATCTCGACGCCGATAGCGTGGCGTGGTTGGAGCGGCATCTTGCCGAATACCCCGGCACAGTGGTTGCAGTGACGCATGATCGCTATTTCCTCGATAACGTAGCGGGGTGGATCCTTGAACTTGATCGGGGCGAAGGTATTCCCTGGGAGGGTAATTATTCGAGTTGGCTAGAGCAGAAACAAAAGCGATTGGAAGGTGAGCAACAATCAGCGCGTGCACATCAGCGATCGCTGAATCGCGAGTTGGAGTGGATCCGGATGGCCCCTCGGGCACGACAGGCGAAAAGTAAGGCGCGGATCAAAGCCTATGAGGCAATGTCGCAAGAAAAATTCAATGATCACCCTGACGAAATGGAGATCCAGATACCACCGGGAGAACGTCTCGGTCAATCGGTCATTGAGGCAAAAAATCTTTCCAAAAGCTACGGTGATACCGTTTTGTTTGAAGATCTCGATTTCCAATTGCCCCCGGGTGGGATTGTGGGCGTGGTGGGGCCGAACGGCGCCGGAAAAACGACCCTCTTTCGCATGCTTACCGGAGAAGAAAAACCAGACGCTGGAGAGTTGCATGTTGGCGATACGGTTCGCTTAGGCTACGTCGACCAATCGCGCGACGCTCTCTCCGATGCGGCTACGGTCTTCGAGGAAATATCAGGCGGTCATGACACTCTAGAAATGGGAGGCCGCAGTGTAGCGGCCCGGGCCTATGTCGCACGCTTTCATTTTTTGGGAACCGATCAGCAGAAGAAAGTCGGCGATCTCTCAGGCGGAGAGAGGAATCGGGTACATCTCGCAAAATTACTTCGTCGAGGCTGCAATGTTTTGCTCCTTGACGAGCCAACCAATGATCTCGATGTCGACACGCTCCGTGCTTTAGAAGAAGCCATTCTGGGATTCGCAGGGTGTGCCGTGGTAGTGAGTCACGATCGGTGGTTTTTAGACCGTTTAGCCACCCATATTCTTGCATTCGAGGGAGATGGCTACGTGCATTGGTGCGAGGGTAACTACGAGACATACGAAAATCAGCGAAGAGAGCGTTTGGGAATTGCGCCGGAGGAACCAAAACGATTTCGTTACAAAAAATTAATCAGAAAATGACCAACCGCTTGACCCGTATCGGTGGATGGGGTACGAAACTTAATCCTAGGCCCGACGTTAGTGGACGCTTTCAAAGCTTTGCCGATTCGATGAATCAAAACGGGCCTAAACCCACCGTGTCATAGACTATTTTTGACGAAGGATTTTTTAGTGATGACGATTTTACGATCTGGGACAACACAACAGTACGCGGATAATTGGGCTCGGGCTTTTAGCGGCGCGGGCGGAGGGGGCAAGAAGAAAAAAGCGAGTAAAAAAACCACAGCTGCCGGGAAAAAATCGAAAAAGAAAAAGAAGGCGGCCGTGAAGAAAGCTTCCGCGAAAAAAACAAAGACGACGAAGAAGCAAGTGACGAAAAAAACTGCGAAAAAGTCTTTGCCAAAGAAAAAAGCAAGCAAAAAGAAGACCGTGAAAAAGAAAGTAAGCGCGAAGAAGAAAGCAACAGGTAAAAAAAAGGCGACGAAAAAAAAGAAAGTCGCAGCCAAAAAGAATGCAAAAAAGAAAGTGTCGAAAAAACGTGGACGGAAATAAGTCACGCCAAAGGCGTGATGACCCCCTTGCCGTAAATCTGCCGTAAAGAAAGTGCTAGATGGAAATTCATATCAAATATTGCGCGGTGTGAAATTACGAACCAAAAGCTCTCAGTTTGACGAGCCTGCTTCTTGAGGAGTTTAAGCAAACCATTCACTCTTTGTCGCTTGAGCCGGGGGCAGGGGGTTGCTTCGAGATCCATTTCGACGGCGAATTGATTTACTCCAAATTGGAAGCCGGCAGTTTTCCGGACGAGGCGTCGATCATGGCCGCGGCGGCCGAGTGGATAACGTAAATGGTTGGCGGTAGGCGGCACGATCTATAGGTTTTTCATCGCATTGTCGTTGACTACGGTGCGGAGTAAAAAAATAGAATTTTGACTGTCATCATCCGGGGGGTGTATGCTCTATCGATTCTTCGTCAGTCTCGCGCGACCCTACCCGCTTCTTATATTTTTGCTCGTGGTTGCCGTGGCCGTGTGCTGGAGGCAAAGAATCGGTTCGAGGGGTTTGCGTATTGCGCTAACGATCCCAACGCTTCTGCTGTGGCTATTTTCTATGCCGTTGGTATCTTTTTTCTCGGCTGCAACGCTCGAATGGAATTATCCACCGATTTACGAGCGACCTCCGGAGGCCCAAGCGATCGTGGTTCTCGGTTCAGGAGTATCGCCTGCGGACACAATTCGTAAGAAAGCGGAGCTTGATCAGGGTGGAATCCGTCGCTGCGTTAAAGCCGCCGAGCTCTACAGTGCTGGCAAGCCCTGCCCGATTGTCGTCACCGGTGGCCGCGTCGAATCTTATAAAACGGGCCCAGTGATGGCAGAAGTGATGCGCGACTTTCTTATCAGGCAGGGAGTTTCTGCCAGTGATATTATTTTAGAAAACGAATCGCGGTCCACTTACGAAAATGCAACCCAGGCTGCGAAATTACTGAAACAAAA
>JAYYJN010000057.1:0-3527 GCA_036146215.1 Planctomycetota bacterium | reverse complement strand
GATGAGTGTCGGTTGGGCGCCGAATGCGGGGGTTGCCTACCAGGCGGGTGTGCGTTTTACAAATGATGAGTCGCTAAACCAGTTGGTGCCGGGGCATATTCCAGAGGGGATTTTTGCTGCCGGTCGGGTGGCCGGCCTGTTCGAATTGCAGGATCAACTCGCCTCTGGGGAGCGGGCCGGGCTACAGGCTGCGGCATACCTGGGGTCATACGAGGGTGAGATTCCTGCTGCACCGGACCATCAGGGGCCGCCGCCAAGTCACCCGTATCCGATCTTTGCGCACAAGGGAAAAAAGAACTTCGTCGATCTCGATGAGGATCTGCATCTGGTCGATTTCAAAAACGCACATCACGAGGGATACGATAATATCGAATTACTGAAGCGATACAGCACAGTCGGCATGGGTCCCACGCAGGGAAAGCTATCCAATACGAATGCAGTGCGTATTCTGGCGCATTTGAATGGTGCGACGATCAACGAAACTGGCACCACTGTCTCAAGGCCTTTCCATCATCCGGTGTCGCTTGAAAATCTTGCCGGTCGTCGTTTTCATCCGCATCGGCAGACACCGTTGGAAGCAATCCACCGTGCCAATCATGCGGAGATGATGCATGCGGGAGCCTGGTTTCGACCGGAGTATTACCACAGTGAGAATAGTTCCAGGGAAGAATGTATTCTGCAAGAAGCTAGGCAGGTTCGGCATAGCGTCGGGGTGATCGATGTATCTACGCTCGGCAAGTTGCAGATCACAGGATCCGATGCGGCCCGCTTTCTGGAGCAGATTTATACGGGGCGGTTCACCGATCAACCAGTCGGCCGGCTGCGCTATGCGGTCGGTTGTGATGAACTCGGCGTGATTATCGAGGATGGTGTTGTGGCGCGTGTGGCGGAAGACCATTTTTATGTCACCGCGACCAGCAGCGGTGCGGCAGCCTTTTATCGTGATCTGCAGCGTTGGGCGATGCTCTGGCGTTTGGATGTGCAACTGGTCAATGCGACCGGACATCTGGCCGCTGTCAATCTCGCCGGACCTCAATCACGGGTGGTGCTGGAGAAGTTGACCGATTTCCCCCTATCTCAGGAAAACTTTCGATATCTGGATGTGCACCGGGCCGAGGTTGCCGGGGTTGATGCCCTCTTGATGCGTATCGGGTTTGTCGGCGAATTGGGCTTTGAAATTCACATGCCCGTTAGCAGGGCAGTCCATGTGTGGAACGCGCTGATGAAGGCCGGTGCGGCACAGGGCATTCGACCCTTTGGTGTTGAAGCTCAGCGTTTATTGCGATTGGAAAAGGGTCATATAATCGTGGGGCAGGACACCGATGCGTTGACCCATCCTTATGAGGTGGGCCTCGACTGGGCGGTAAAACAGGACAAGCCTTTTTTCGTCGGTTCGCGAAGCCTGAAAATTTTACGTGAGCAACCGATGGAGCGGACGCTTGTCGGTCTGATGCTCTCAGAGCCTGATGGTGTGGAGGAGTGCCATCTGATTCTCGCGGGAGATTTGATGATCGGCCGGATCACAAGTGTTGCTCACCGCACGACACTCGGTCAACCGTTGGCCCTCGCGTTTCTTGAGCCCGATCGTGCAGCGATCGGCACCGAGGTAACCATTTGCGGCTCGGGTGGCAAACGCATATCGGCCCGCGTCGTCCCCCTTCCGTTTTACGATCCGGATGGACTGCGTCAGAAATTGAAGGACTGAGATGAACAACAGCGACAGCGAATCGATCCGTCAGAGTCCCCTGCAGTTTCTCGCCACAGAAACTGCATCAAGCCGATCCGTTGCGGAGTTCACCGACTTAAGCTTGTTGGAAAAATGGGGTGTTAAGGGACCCGGTGCCGCCTCTTGGCTTGAAGAGAAGGGGCTGGATGTTCCGCCCACCATCTACGCAAGCCGACCCTTGCCACAAGGTGGACTTATCGTGCGGGTGGGCACGGAGGAATTTTTAATCGAGGCTGCGCAAAGCGATGTGTCGCTCGCCTGGCTCCGCGACTCGATGCCCGATGACGCAACCTTTACACCGGTGATTCGCGAGGATGCGGCCATGCTGATCACCGGAAGCGGGAGCCGCGATCTTTTTGCACAAACCTGCAGCCATCGAATCGAGCAAAGCCCGTGTGATCAAATGATTTTTACCCGCGTCGCCGGAGTAAGTTGCGGAATCCTTCCACAATCGGCTGGTGATTCGATGCAATACCGCCTTTGGTTCGACCCGAGTTATGCTACTTATCTTGGCGAAACGTTGCTGCAGATTGTAAGCGAGTTGAGTGGCGATGCGGCCGACTCTTCTGTGTAACGCTTGCTCGAGATCTTCGCGCCGCAATCAGTCGATAAATTCCACTTCCCCGGTTGCCACCTGATAGTAGGCGGCTTGGATTATAATTTCACCCTCCGCCTCGAGCTCCGCTAGGATCGCACTTTTTTCACGAATCATTGCAATCGATTGCAGAACATTATTGCGTGCCACCGCATCCACAAATTCGGCATCCTTTGAATTGCGTTTCTCCGGATCACTCGGCTCTGTTGTGGATTGAATTGCCGGGCCGATTTTGGCGAGCATCGGGGTAAGATTTCCGAGCTCGACCTTGTCGCAGGCACCCATCACCGCCCCACACCGCGCGTGGCCCAGAACGAGTAATAATTTCGATCCGGCAACTTTACAGGAAAATTCGATGCTGCCCAGAATATCTTCATTCACAATATTCCCGGCAACCCGACAGCCGAAAATATCGCCAACCCCCTGATCGAAAATAAGTTCGGGTGATACGCGTGAGTCGATGCAACCGAGGACCACGGCAAAGGGTGCTTGTCCTCCTTTAGTCGCTTCGACTTGATCCAACAGATTTCGGGAGACCATGCCATTGTTGACGAAACGCTGATTTCCCTCGCGTAAACGATCGAGGGCGTCTTCGGGAGTCATGGCCGCTTGAAGGTCTTTGTTCATCGTTTGCATATGCGTGATATCCCGTCAGGTGACAAATGTATTTCGTGACGAATTTTTACAACAGGAATTGTGAAATCTCAAGATGAATTCAAAAAAGCTAGACTAGCGGCCCTTACCAGCCTCCTCCTCCTCCTCCGCCACCCCCTCCACCGGAGAAGCCGCCCCCGCTGCTGCCACTGGAGCTCCCCGGAGCGGTACTAGAGGATGAAATAGCACTGCTGAGAGAACTGCTTAAATCGCTTGAAAAGGATCCCAGGCTGTTGTCGTCCCATCGTGTGCCGACGTACCAGACCGGTTGATAGGTGCTGCTTGGATCGGCAGCTGCAACTTGCAGCACTTCGACAAACCTTTCGGCCCAACTGTTTTCCACTCCGAGGGCTAACGCATAAGGCAACATTTTTTCAAATAGGGCCGGTGTCTTTTCAGGCGGATTCAATGTTTCGAGCAGATCACCTTCGACCGGCCCCAGGTACATGCGAAACCCTTCGATGGCGTCCATCACGCCCCGACCTTTTTCAGTGGGTTGCTTGATCAGTCGCCAGAAAATCCAGTGAAGGAAAAACAGGCCGATGATCAGGA
>JAYYJN010000056.1:0-5892 GCA_036146215.1 Planctomycetota bacterium | reverse complement strand
GAAGTGCACCAGTGCACCCAGCCCCCCCGGATCTTTCACCGGGTCGTAATCGGGATCTGTCGGATCGGCCAGATCCTTGAACGCCTTGGGGGTAGTGACCCCATAGGCAACCGGTTCTGGATAGGTGAGCGCTACAATTTTCCCTGCGTCCCGCACTCCCAAGCGATGGACCCGTTCGTTGAAGCCATAACTACTGTTGGCATTTTCCGGTGTTCCGGGTGAACTCCAGATAGCATTCCCCTCATCTTCCGAATAGGCGCTGAGATGATCTTTGAATTGTTGAAAACTACCATCCGTGTTTGGATCAATATTAAGCGCACCTTCCGGAATATTCGCCTGTGCTTTTTTTAATGCGAACGCCAGTTGACGAAGATTGTTCTGGCATGCCGCACTCCGTGCACTGGCACGGGAACTCTGCACCGCAGGAAGCAGCAGGGCCATCAAAATGATCACCACCACGATCACAATCAAAAGCTCGACTAGCGTGAAACCGCGGAACCGTGAACGGGATTCACATTTTCGCATGCTACGGCATTCCCTGTCTCTTTCCCGCGCCAAATACTATTGAGGTTGCTGTCAGGCGATGACATCGCGAATGACATGCGCCTCCTTGACGCCAGTCAATTTTCGATCTAACCCCGAGTGAAAGTACGTAAGTTTGGTATGGTCCAGCCCCATAAGATGCAGGATTGTAGCATGCAAGTCTCGAAGGTGGTGAGGATTTTCTACAGCTTCCATTCCAAATTCATCGGTTTCCCCATACCTATGGCCTGCTTTCACCCCGCCGCCGGCCATCCAGTACAAAAATCCCTTCGGGTTGTGATCCCGACCACGTTGTTTACTTTGCGAGACTGGCTGGCGACCGAACTCACCACCCCAGATCACGAGCGTCTCCTCGAGAAGTCCCCGTTGCTCAAGATCGGCCAGTAGGGCGGCAATTGGCTTGTCGACTTCCGGGGCATGAATAGCCAGATTCTCCTCCATCCCATTATGCGCGTCCCAATTCTGCTGCTGGTGACCACCGCCAGAATAGATTTGTACGAAGCGTACCCCCCGTTCGATCAATCGACGGGCCGTTAGGCACTGTCGACCAAAGTGCCCTGACCCGATCGAAAGCTTATGGTCCGGTTTTTTATCAAACAGTCCGTAATCTTCGAGCGTTTTTTTCCCTTCTTGCGAAAGGTCCATTGCCTCCGGAGCACTGGTCTGCAACTGAAAAGCTAGTTCATAACTTTTGATCCGGGCTGTAAGGTCACTCAGTTCCGGTCGCTGCTCCAGGTGTGCTGCATTGAGCGCATTGAGCGTTCGTAGCTGATCTTCCTGTCCTGCGACATTCATTCCATCGGTCGGGGAAAGATCTAAGATCGGATCGCCTTTGCCGCGAAACTGAGTTCCCTGGTATGCGGCTGGCATGTAACCGCTTGACCAATTATGCGCACCGGGAATGGGTCCGCCTCGAGGATCAAGCATCACGACAAAGCTGGGCAGATTTTGATTTTCTGTCCCCAAGCCGTAGGAGAGCCAGGACCCGAGGGTTGGTGAACCAAGTATAATTTGACCACTGTTCATTTGTAATACCGCTGAACCGTGGGCAAACGAATCGGCCTGAAGCGAATTGATTACGCATAGCTTATCCATGTGCCGCGCGATGTTCGGAAATGCATCGCTGCACCAGAGGCCCGACTCGCCGTAGCGCGCGAATTTTCTCTGAGAAGCCAGTAGCTTTTGTTTCTTGACCTTGCGACGTCGAAACTCCACATCAATTTCTTGACCGTCTCGCTTTTGTAGCTCTGGTTTGTAATCGAATGTGTCAACAGCCGAGGGGCCACCGTACATGAACAGAAAGATGCAACGCTTTGCCTTTACCGGAAAGTGAGGCAATTTTGGCGCAAGCGGATTGTAGTCCATTGCGGCCGCATGCCGAGTGAAAAATCCATCGCTATCCAGCAGACTCGACAGCGCGAGACCGGTAAAACCGGCCCCGGTCTCCCAGAGAAACTGTCGCCTGTGACCGCAGCATCGCGTTTCTTTTTTTCTGAAATTCGTCATCGCTTTGAGACTGGAACAGTTCTATTGCAACTGCAGGTGAAACCACGATTTAACGATACCGAGACCCAGCTCAAACCGTGGCGATTAAAAAATCGTAATTCGCGTATGATCCCGTCGACTGAAGTCTTTCTCAGTTTAACCCATATTCAATCGATGTAAACAAACTCATTGAGGTTAAAGATAAGCTTTGCCACAGCCGCTAATGCACGTTCCTGGGCCTGCGGAGGTGGATTTCCATTGATCTCAACCGACTGGAACTTATCGCGAACAACGAAATTTCGAAATGCAAGTTCGGCTCCCCAACTACGTAATCCGACTCGGTCGTTTTCCGTGAGCGGATGCTCGTCGATGATTTGAAAAAGGGGCTCCCCGTTGAGAGAAATACCAATCTCTGATCCATCAAAGGCGACATCGATTTGCTCCCAACGACCCGCAATCAGCGGCGCGTTGGCTTTTGCAATCGCAACGGTCTGTTCGCCTACGCGTCGCAGTTCGGCCAATTGATTCTGCGGATCAAGATATAGCTCATAGCCGTGCCAGGTCTTTCCCTCGGCACGTCCCCGAAAAACGAGAGAAGAAAATTCGGCGTTGGGGTGAAGTTTTAACTGGCAGGAAATAGCGCCGTCCTGCACTGCAGCTTTCTCGGAAAAGGCTACCGGTCCACGGGCGAGGCGAACCCAATGAATATTGTCGCCTCGTCCTGGCCAATCACCTTGCTGGTAAGTCCATCCAGGCATCGGATCTTTATAAAAATCGATTCCTTGGCATTTGTCGAGAAACGTTTTATGTAACGCAGCAGGTAAGGCAGGTGCAAGCTGATAAGCTTGTTCACTTTGAATGAATCTATCAAGTTGACGATCAAAATATTCAGAGGCAATCCGAAGTTCCTCATCAGACGGTGCCCGTCCTAATGCCAGCATATACGCTCGCCGAATTTCACTGTCCACTCCGGTTACGCTGTCGAGACCATCATTGGGTGCTTCTCGCTGCAGTCGCTGTGCGAAACAGTCGGCCTGACGGGTGATAAAATCGCTGTTGAGTAGCCCAAGTGCCTGCGGCGCTACGGTCGTTCGACTCCTTGCGGCTATTGATTGTTCGGTGCTGGCAACATCAAAGATTTCAAGGAGCGGAAGTTGAAGGCTGCGTTTCGCATAGACGTACACACTACGACGATTCCGCTCGGCGGGTGATGATTTTCCCCAACCTCGACCGGGCATCGATTGACTACCGATGACTTGTGCCGGAAGTTGCGGATAAAATCCGCGACCACCCGCCGTCAAATTCAATTGGCCACTGGTGGCTAAGACGGCATCTCGAATGGCCTCCGCCTCTAGGCGTCTTACATTCTGGCGCCAGAGTAAATTATTTTCAGAATCAATTGCCAACCCGTCCGGATCGGTTGCCCGGGAAGATTGGCGATAGGTCGCGGACAGCATGATTTGTTTATGCAGTGGCTTGAGTCGCCAGTTACTTTCGATAAGCTTCGCTGCAAGATAGTCGAGCAATTCAGGATGTGTCGGAGGAATGCCCGTTTTGCCGAAATCACTCGGCGTCGCTACGATGCCCCGCCCGAAGTGATAGTGCCATAGGCGGTTCGCCAAGACCCGGGGTGTGAGTGGGTTGTCGTCGTTGACAATCCAGCGTGCAAGCGCCAATCGCCTTCCGGTCGATTTGTCGCTTCCGCTCCGCTCGCTCGGGATGGCTGCATCGCTTGAGTTGTTCTGACTGAGGACTTTTGGAAATCCGGGCTGCACTTCTTTGCCGGGCGTGGCCACGCGACCTCGAAGCAAAACGTGGGTGGGTCGCGGCTCGCCACTTCGTTCGGTGACCCCCAATGTTTCTCCGCCGCCGGGCAGTGGGACGACCACGACATTTCTCTGCTCGCCATCCGGCTTCAGGTAATAGTTTACGTTCCGAATGAAAGCAAGCATTCGGTAATAGTCTTCATGCGGTAGCGGGTCAAATTTATGCTCGTGGCAACGCGCGCAGCCGATCGATAGCCCGAGCAGTGCACGGGATGTTGTCGCCAGCATATCGTCATAGCCGTCAAAGACGGCCTGAGAAATGTCATCCGGCTCATCATCCCATACGCAGAATCGATAAAAGGCGGTTGCGATGATCGAATCATCGGTCACCTCAGGCAATTCGTCGCCAGCAAGTTGCTCCAGGACAAACTGGTTGAACGGTTTGCCCTGGTTAAAACTGCGAATCACGTAGTCTCGGTAACGCCATGCAAATGGTTTTTCATCATCGCGCTCATAGCCATTGGTTTGCGCGTAACGAATCAAATCGAGCCAATGCCGACCCCACCTTTCACCATAATGCGGTGAATCGAGTAAACGGTCAATCAGTTGCGGATAGGCGTTGGGATTTTCATCATTTACAAACGATTCGACTTCTTCGGGCGTGGGTGGCAATCCAGTGAGGTCGAATGTAGCCCTGCGGATCAACTCACGCTTGCTTGCCATGCCGGAGGGAGAAAGATTGTTCTTTAATAGCTCCGCACGAATGAACGCATCAATCGGATTGCCAGTCTCAAGGGAAGAGTCGAGTTGGGGGATCGTTGGATGCTGTACTGGTTGATACGACCACCAAGCACGATCTTCATCGGTAATTTCCATGCCCCGGTGAGCTTCAGTAATCTGCTGCTTGTCGTTTGCGCCCGGCCACGGCGCTCCGATTTTTACCCACTGACTAAGATCCTCAATTTGACGTGCAGACAACTTTTTTTCGGGAGGCATTGTCAGTTCCTGATGCTTCACTGCACTAATCAAAATGCTTCCCTCGGGATCGCCAGGAACAATTGCTGCACCATACCCTTCGCCACCCCGCAACAGGCCACCCAAAGAATCGACCCGCAAGCCACTCTCCTGTTCCTCATCGCCATGGCACTCGTAACAATGCTCTGCCAAGAGTGGACGAATTTTCGTTTCAAAAAAGGCATTCGCCTCGCGGTTCACGGCATCGAGACCGTTTTCTTTGTCGGTTGTCACTTGGTCCTCAGCGAATGAGCCGCTGCCCACCAGCCATATCGCCAACGCAAAAACAATGCGGTAGCGAAAATCGTTGGTCGGTTCGCGGGATGTCTGCACTGCATCACGACATTCGACCGGTGTGGTAACCTTTTTTGAGCTGTACATGCTGACCTTTATAGCCTTGAAGTCATTACATCACGGATCACTGGCGGGCGATGGCCATGCAAACTCACCAGAACTATGAGGTAGAGTATTGCTATGCGATTTCATGAAGATGCCAATCATGAAGATTCCAACGGAACAGGTCAGGTCGAATGCGTCAAATGCCTGTGCATTATCTGACTCGCCGTGTAGTCGTAGTATAGCCATATTATAAACAGATTCGTTGTACGAGTGGCATGGGTTCGATCCTGATTTTCGGTTCGCACACCACAGAAATAATGATGACCGTTGCAAAAACTTGGTTTTTCAGCGAATCAACCAATGCGTGATCGTGATGTAACACAACGTATCTGCGATACCGAGCGTCGGATAGATTAATGTACAATGAGTTTATATTGAAAATAAAAACACGTGCTTCGCGCCCATGCACCAAACCGACCGTCTTCAAGAACCTGTTTCCCCAATCGCAGAGCGTTCCAGAGAACACGGGCTGCTGCGTTTATCTCTCGGATTGATTTTTTGTTGTTTTTTTCTCTCCGGATTTGCTGCGCTGCTTTACGAGGTCGTTTGGTTACGGCAGTTTGCGATTATTTTCGGCACATCCGAATTTGCTCTGGCAGTCGTCTTGTCGGCGTATCTGGCGGGCTTGTCATTCGGTGCCGCAGTTGCGGGTCGTTTTATCGATCGGGTAAAGCGACCGGTTCTG
>JAYYJN010000055.1:0-5150 GCA_036146215.1 Planctomycetota bacterium | reverse complement strand
TTGATTGATCAGCAGCGGTAAATCGCGATACGACTGGATCCACTTGGCATACATCTCTCCGATAATGGTCTCGCTGGTCGGGCGGACAATCAATGGTTCTTCCAGTGGCCCCGCCGGTCGAAGCCCCCCCTGCCCGTCTGGCTCAAGGCGATGGTGCGTCACCACCGCACACTCTTTTGCAAAGCCCTCAACGTGAGCAGCTTCTTTTTCAAGGTAACTCATGGGGATAAACAGTGGAAAGTACGCATTCACATGCCCAGTGTCTTTGAACATCCGGTCCAAAGCTTGTTGCATATTTTCCCAAATAGAGTAGCCCCACGGTTTGATCACCATGCATCCCCGCACCGGAGAAATTTCAGCCAGATCTGCCGCGCGAATGACTTGCTGGTACCACTCCGGATAGTCATCACTGCGGGTCGGTTGGATTGCGTGTTTGGGAGGTTTAGCCATCGGAGGTCCAATCAACGAAATTGTGTACGGAAGGCGGCATTCTATGGCAGGCCATGCATAGCTCGCAATATCTCTGGTCCTTGTGGAAATCCAGTCGCTGCTTCTAAAATCAGTGAGGTGTATGAAGTAGGTCATGCCGCGTGATCGGCCCGACTGACGCAATTGATGAAATTCCTTTTTCGACCAAATTGACCCCTCTGCCGAATTTGCACAGAACGAAACGCATTCCTTTCGGAACTTAAAAATATGCCTCGCCAACCCGTCAGTAAATTACATTCCGAGCAGACGGTGGACCAGATTTTTCTATTAAGCGGTAAACAGCTCCGGTCCAACCGACAGGGGAATCTTTATCTGCAGTTCCGCTTGTCGGATCGATCTGGATCTCTTGAGGCGAGGATGTGGAATGCCAGCGAAGAAAAGGCTGCTCATTTTTCCGATGGTGACTATGTGCATGTACAAGGGACGACGCAACTTTTTCAGGGTGCCGTGCAACTCATTGCCAAGCGAATGGAAAAGGTTCCCAGCGAAGGGATAGATGAAAATGAGTTTCGAGTTTTACCGACACAAGTGATTGATCGCCTGCGTGAAAATCTGACCAAGCGGTTCGCCCAGCTCTCAGATTCCGACCTGCGAGCGCTGGCATTGGCATACCTTGAGGACGCCCCGTTTATGGAAAAATTCTCGCGGGCGCCGGCAGGTATAAAAAATCATCACGCTTATCACGGTGGTTTGTTACAGCATGTTGCAACTTTGTGTGACCTGATCGATCGGGTCGCCGATACTTATCCGCAGCTTGATCGCGAGTTGATTCTCCTCGGGGCTCTGTTGCATGATTCCGGAAAAGTGGATGAGTTGGGCTATGATCGTGACTTGCACTACACTGATCAGGGGCAATTACTCGGACACATCGTCATTGGGCTTTCCCTGCTCGATGAGAAATTGAGTGCGTTGCCCGCCTTTCCGCAAACGCGGGCGATGGAATTGAAGCACCTGATCGTGAGTCACCACGGTAGTCTTGATGCGGGCAGTCCACAGGTCCCGATGACACGAGAGGCGATGGTGCTTCATCGATTGGATGAACTGGACGCGCGATTCCATCAGTTTGATCAAATGATCCGGAGCGATAACAATCCCGATAGCAACTGGACCCCCTATTTTCCCAATTTGGGACGCAAACTTTTCAAGGGAAAATCGGGCAATGAATGAAGACGAGCTTCAGGATTTGCTTCTAGAACATGTCCTTGCCCCCGGTTATCGCCCAGTCAAACCGCGAAAAATTGCGGAGGGTCTTAGCCTGGATGAGGCGCAGACGCGACAGCTGAAAAAAAAGATCAAGCAACTCGTCAAACAGGGTAAGCTTGCGTACGCCGCAGGCCACGCGGTCATCCCGCCCGGAAAAGGGTCCGCCCCGGACGGCGTGATCGGAGTTTTCCGCCGACTGCCGGCGGGATATGGTTTTGTCCGCCCTGTCGCTTCTGCGGCTGGTAAACGGCAAGAGGCTGATATCTTCATTCCGGCAAAGCATACCGTCGATGCCGCCAGTGGCGATACGGTACGCGTCCGTGTGCAAGGCAAGCGAGGCTCAAAACGGGGTGTGGGTCCTGCTGGCGCGATCGTGGAAGTCGTGGAGCGGGAAACCCATCGTTTTGTCGGGACCTACTTTCAACAAGCGGGTATGTCTCTCGTGCAGGTGGATGGCAAGATTTTTTCGGCACCGGTGCGGATTGGGGATGCATCGGTAGCCAAGCCGCAGATCGATGAAAAAGTCGTGATCGAAATGGTGCAGTTTCCGTCCCACTTCCGCGAGGGAGAGGCGGTGATTGTGGAGATACTGGGACCACGCAATCGGCCAGGCGTTGATACCCAGTCGATCATCCACGAGTATGGTCTCCCGGGAGACTTTTCCGATGAGGTGCTTGACGAGGCACGCGAGATTGCAGAGGCGTTCGATGAATCCATTCCTGCCGGAAGGAAGGATTTCACTGACCTAACGGTCATCACCATCGATCCGATCGATGCCCGCGACTTTGACGACGCAATTTCGTTGCGTCGCACAACGGAAGGACATTGGCTTCTGGGCGTGCACATTGCCGATGTGTCACATTTTATTCAAGAAAAAACCAACTTAGATCTTGAAGCATACGAACGTGCAACGAGTGTTTATCTTCCGGATCGAGTGATTCCGATGTTGCCGGAGACGATTTCCAATCACTTGGCCAGCCTGCAACCGGAGCGGGTGCGTTTCACCAGGTCGGTCCTCATCGAATTCACCGAAGAGGGAATTCCGCTCGATGTGGAATCGGTCGCGGGTGCTATCCGCAGCGCCAGACGGTTTTATTACGAAGAGGTGGATTCTTTTCTGGCATCACCCGCGAGTTGGAAGAAAAAGCTATCCCCGGACGTACATCAGTTGCTTGGCAATATGCACACGCTGGCGATGATTTTACGACAGCGTCGCTTGTCGCGTGGTGCGTTGGAACTCTCGATGCCCGAAACAAAAATCGATTTAGACAAACAGGGTCGTGTTTCCGGAGCACATCTCGTTGAAAATACGGAAAGCCATCAAATTATCGAGGAATTTATGCTGGCGGCCAATGAAGCGGTTGCCGATCTGTTGCAGGCTCACCAACTTCCGTTTCTCCGCCGCGTTCATGAGCCGCCTGAACCTCGAAAATTACGTACTCTGACAAAGTTTGTGGAAGAACTGGGGATTGGAACCAGCAGCCTGGAGAGCCGATTCGCCCTGCAGCATTTATTAAACATGGTAGCGGGGCAACCGCAGCAGCACGCAGTGAATTTTGCCTTGCTTCGCAGTTTGCAAAGGGCTGTTTACAGTCCGCTTGAAGAGGGGCATTTTGCCTTGGCAAGCAAATGCTATTGTCACTTTACCTCACCCATTCGGCGTTACCCCGATTTATTGATCCACCGACTGTTGCGATCCCTCGACCAGGGCCGCCCGGCAAAACAAGGAAAGGATGTATTGCATATCCTGGGTGCTCACTGCAGTGATCGGGAACAAAGGGCCGAGCAGGCAGAGCGGGAACTCGTGCGAGTCAAACTCCTCAGCTATCTCAGCACACGACTGGGTGAAGAGATGGATGCAAAGGTGACCGGGGTTCAGGACTATGGGCTTTTCGTTCAAGGAAATACGTTGCCTGCCGAGGGCCTGGTGCATGTCGCGTCGCTTGCCGATGACAACTATTCCTTTGACGCTGCCGCTCACACTCTGTCGGGCCGTCGAAAAAACAATGTCTTTCGACTCGGTGACACGCTCCGGGTGGCGGTAGCCCATGTCGACGTGGATCGTCGAGAATTGGACTTCCGTCTCGTGCAAGTTCCGGGGCGGAAAAATCGGGTATCCAAAAAATCAAAAACATCTCGCAAGACCGAAGGTCGTGGTAAAACAGCCGGTGCCACAAAGCGATCAAAAAAATCGACCAAGCGGCGGACGACAAAAAAATCGCGTCGCACGCGACGCTAAAACATGGTTGAGATCGAACACGCCCCCCTGGCGGGGGCGCCACGGAGCGCTAAAATAGACAAAATTCTCTAAAAGGTGTGAGCACGGATGACTTCAACACTGATACATACACCCCTGCACGCTTGGCACTCGTCGCGTGGGGCCAAGATGGCCGAATTTGGCGGTTGGTCGATGCCGATTCAATATGGGTCGATTGTCAGCGAACATCGGTCCACTCGTGCCCATGTCGGACTATTCGATATTTCTCACATGGGACGCTTGAAATTCCGCGGAGCGGAGTCAGGTCATTTTCTGGATCGTCTTCTTTCTCGCCCCGTGGCCAACTTAAACGAGGAAGGTGTGCGGTATGCGTTGATGACCAATCATGAGGGGGGGACCGTGGACGATGTGCTGGTTTCTCATCTTCGCGATGTCGATGGCCCCTTTTTTCTGATGGTTGTCAATGCCGGCAACCTGCAAAAAGTTTTACGATGGCTCGATGATCGGCAGCAGGAATTCAACTTGGTTGAGGCAGACCTGAGTTGGGAAGATGTAACCCATCAGCAATCGATGTTTGCCGTACAGGGGCCGCGCTCGGCGGAAGCGTTGGCTCGGGTCTGCGACACAGATCTGTCTGCAATGCGCTATTACACCGCCATGCAGGTATCGATAGATGCAGGCGAGGGTATCGTGAGTCGAACGGGTTATACGGGGGAGGATGGCTGGGAATTGATCGTGCCGGCAAAAATTGCGGAGCCTATTTGGGAAAAATTGGTTGCAGGATGCGAACAAATCGGTGGAATGTGTGTTGGGCTTGCCGCTCGGGATACGTTACGTCTCGAGGCAGCGATGCCCCTCTACGGACACGAATTGAGCGAAGATATTTCACCGTTGCAGGCAGGTCTGGAATTTGCTGTGAAGCTTGAAGATCATGAATTTGTCGGCCGAGAAGCATTGTTGAGACTTACGAAGCATGGAAATTTTCCACGTCGCATCGGCTTGATCGGCCACGGCCGACGGGCGCCACGTGATGGTTATTTGATATGCTCAGCAGGTCGTCCGATCGGTCGGGTGAGCAGTGGAACGCATTCCCCGACTTTGGATCGACCAATTGCGATGGGCTTCGTTGATCCTGATTTTGCCGTGGTCGGAACCGAAGTTTCGATTGATATGCGAGGCCGTGAAGAGGTGGCCGAGGTGGTAGCATTGCCCTTTTACAAACGCGTGGTACCCTAGATCC
>JAYYJN010000054.1:0-5373 GCA_036146215.1 Planctomycetota bacterium | reverse complement strand
AAGGTGGATAGGAACATGTCTAAACAGTTGCGTTGCTCGGGTCAGTTGCGTTGCTCGGGATATGCTCCCGAGCCTGTGAGCCGTCGCAGTCTCCTCGCGCAATTTGGTATGGGTCTGGGTGGCATGGCCCTGGCGGATCTTTTTCCTCACGCCCATGCCGAGTCAACGGCCGACATAACGGCCGAATCATCAGCCGAAAAAAACGCCGATACAATCGCTCAGGCTGTCGGACCGGTGCCGCGGGCTAAGCGGGTGATTTTTCTGTTCCAATCAGGCGGCCCCTCTCAGATGGATTTGCTCGATTACAAACCGGAACTCAACCGTCGACACGGCGAGCAACTGCCAGAGGAGGTCCGCCGAGGGCAGCGGTTGACCGCCATGAGTGGTAACCAGGCGAGCTTGCCGCTGGTCGGAAGTCCGTTCCAATTTGCGCAACATGGCGAGAGCGGGAGTTGGGTCAGCGAACTGCTGCCTTTCACGGCCCGGGTGACCGATCAGCTGTGCCTGATAAACAGTGTGCATACCGATGCGATCAATCATGGGCCCGCAATTACGTTCATTCAGACCGGCAGCCAGTTTCCAGGTCGGCCGAGTATGGGGGCCTGGCTGAGTTACGGATTGGGAGCCGAAAACAAAGATCTGCCTGCGTTTGTTGTTTTGGTGACCAAAAATAAAGGCGGGCAGCCGCTGGTGGCGCGATTATGGGGCAGCGGCTTTCTTCCGGCGGAGCACCAGGGGGTGCGATTCCGCAGCGGTAAGGATCCGATTCTTTATTTGGGAAATCCGGCCGGCATCGGTCGTCAGACGCGTGGCCGGATGCTCGCTGCGCTTCGGCAACTCCACGAGATGCAACAAGGTTCCCACCGCGATGCGGCAATCGATGCAAAGATTGCTCAATATGAAATGGCTTATCGGATGCAAGGCTCGGTTCCGGAAGTAGTCGATTTTTCAGATGAGCCGGAGCACGTGCTTCGCTTATATGGCGACGATGTAAAGACGCCGGGCAGTTATGCGGCAAACTGCCTGCTCGCTCGACGCCTGGCCGAAAAGGATGTTCGTTTCATCCAACTCTACCATCAGGGCTGGGATCAGCATGGAAATCTTGTGAAATCAATCAGTCGGCAGTGCAAGGAGACTGACCAGCCGACCGCTGCATTGATCACTGATCTGGCGCAGCGGGGCATGCTGGAGGATACGCTGGTCGTGTGGGGCGGCGAGTTCGGTCGCACCAACTATTGTCAGGGGAAACTTGCCGGTCAACAGTTCGGCCGCGATCATCATCCGCGTTGCTTTTCGATGTGGATGGCCGGTGGAGGCATCCGGCCAGGAGCGACTCACGGTCAGACCGATCCACTCGGTTACAACGTTGCAGAAGACGGCGTTCATATCCACGATCTGCAGGCAACCATCTTGCACCTGCTTGGCATTGATCACAAAAAGCTGACTTTCAAATATCAGGGTCGGCACTTCCGCCTCACCGATGTACACGGTGAGGTCGTAACACCGATTCTGGGGTGATTTTGTGTGATTCGGGTGCATTCTTCGATCACTCGATCGATGCCCGATGAACGATGCACCGCTCAGCCCCTTGCAGAATGCACGATGCACAATGGATGGGCACGCCGCGGCCTGCCGTTTGGGCATGTCTGGCGCAGCAATAAAAATAGCAGCAAGTTTTCCCGTATTTCCACCCGTGCGCATTGATAACATCTACTTGGTATGGATTTTGCACTATTCAGGATGAAGTCTCCTTTTATGCAGCTGTGCAGTTCGATTGCACGTTTTTGGCGGCTTAAATAGTGAGAATGTTAAAGTTAGGTAACTTTCGTAGTGATAAAATGTCGCATGTTTTTTGGAAAATGGGTTGCTACCATCCCCCTTTAGGGGCATACTTGCGGTATTGGTAGCGTTTAGGGGCTAGCTGACATCGGATGTTAGCACGTTTTTTCGCATTTTTAGGCGGAAACTTATTCGACTCACCGGTTGCAGGAGGTTTGGTGGTCGATGTGCTCTCCGGGATCTGCTTGCCCGATTTTTCGACTTTCCTGCGGCATAGATGTCGCTCAGTACGCCATTAGGGCAAAGGGAGGGTAGAAGAATGAAATCAGGTTCAGGCCGAGGTCGCAAGAACAGTGCGGGTGGTCGTTCGGAGAGTAACTTCTCGGGGATCCACCACCGCCGCGATAAACGGTATCCCATGCAAACATCGCGTTCACTGGCCGATATTGAGGCCGCGCATCAGGCGTCTGGTGAATTGGATGAGGCAGCGACAGATCTTGAAGCGGTAGACGCCGAGTGGAATGAGGCGTTAATGCTTTGGCTGAGTTGGAACAGTACCTATGAGAAAGTCACTGCAAAGATGTGCAAACCAGGTCAAAACGCAACGAAGCTTGAGCGGATGATGGACGAAATGGACCAATTGAGAAGCCAGGCCATTGAAACCACCGAACGATTGCTGGAGTCGGAAGTGGCTGTGTAGTGCGGTGTGAGCGAAGCTTTGCCAGCGGGCATACCCCCTTTGCCCGATACGTTTTCACCTTGGCCCCCCAACCCCTTTGCCCGCCTGTTATTCCCACCCCTAGTCCGGCCCATGCCGGTTGCATCGCTGCTGCCCCGTTTATTGATTCCCAAGTTTCTCTTCTAGTGCATCCACTTCCTGCACCAGAACACGGAGAAACGGTTCGACATCGGTTACCAGGCCCACCGTCTGCATCGACCCGCGATCTCCCAGTTTGATCACGGTGGACGGGTTGATATCCACGCAGACCACACGCACTCGGGCAGGCAGCAGGTTTCCGACCGCAACGCTGTGTAGCGTCGTGGCGATCATCAAACAGAATTCCACATCCCGGACCGCACTCCGCATTGCCCGCTGAGCGGCGAGTGCATCGGTCATGACTTCGGGAAGTGGACCGTCATCGCGAATACTTCCCGCGAGAAGATATTCCACGCCTTGTTGTGTGCACTCGTACATGATGCCGCTTTCCAGGATGCCACCCTCAACAGCGGCGGCAATGCCTCCAGCCCTGCGGATGCGATTGATGGCACGCAAGTGATGCTCGTGTCCGGCTTCGGCCAAGTCGCCCTGCTGCAGGAAAACGCCTAGCGAAGTCCCGAACAGGGCGTGTTCGATATCGTGTGTGGCCAGAGCATTGCCGGCAAAAAGTTGATCGACGTAACCGCCGCGGATCAGTTTGCAAAGGTGTTTGCCACTTCCGGTATGCACGATTGCCGGACCACCGACCACAAGCGTCTTTTTACCCGCACGGCGATTCTCAACCATTTCCTGTGCGATTTTTCGAATCGCAACACCTTTCGGTTTCTCGGTCGATACGCTGCTGTTCATAAATTCAAAAGATTGGCCCTTACGACCCTGGTCGTGTGGAAAGACTCGCACCCCGGCATGGCCGACCACGATCAGCATTTCGGGTGTGACATCCGACATCGGCACGCAGCGGGCGGCACGGGTGTCGCGGTCAATCACGATTCCGCAATCCATTTCCTGGTCATCCACTGCGATCCAGTCGCCATCGAGTCGAACTTCGGTTTGCTGATTTGTGGTGCTATAGAAGCCTTCTGGAAATGCACCCTCCATGTCACACGCCTCCAAACGGGCATCCTGCATGTCGGTGGGGACTGCGCCGTGGTCACGAATCGCTCCGAGGATGTCGTCGAGAATCTCGGGAGAGTCGGCCATGATATCGATCAGCGCATAACTCGGGTCATTTCTTTGTTGTCCGATTGCAATGTCTTTGATGCGGAACTGTCCACCCGAGGTCGTGACGCGATCCAGGATTTTCGGCAGCAGCAGGCTGTCAATGATGTGCCCCCGAATTTCGACCTCCTCAACGGCCTGCTTTGGGGTAGTATCCGATGATTCCATAACGGTGTGATTCTTTCCGCTTTCACGAAAGCAAAGTTAGCCTCAGGGTTTTTGTGCCAGAGGTTTGAGTTTGATTAATTGAAAATTTCTTAGGGCGGCAGAGGTGTTCCAGGTTGCAATACCCAGTGGTCGCAACGGGGTCTGCTCCCACCAGATATCAAACGTATGATCCTTAATCGGCACCTCAAAGATCTTTTTCTTGTCAATCCAGCCGGTGATAATACCCTCGGCGACCCGCAATCGGATTTTATACCAACGGTTTTGCTCGAATTCCATATATTGTGTGGTGCTGTTTTCGATGGCACTGAGTCCATCCAGGTTCGAAAGTCCGACTGCCGTACCGCCCCAACCACCGACAATCCATGAACAGTAATCCTCGCCGACCGGAAAGGTCAACCCATAAAAGAAGTCGGATCCAGCGGTCCGTTTTGCTTCACAGCGAACTTCATATTCCATCCGTGGAACCGCCTGCTTGAAACGGATGCCCGTGGCGGGGCTGCCCTCGGCAAGGTGTAATTCGTTTTGTTGCGTTGAGATGGTGCCGTGCTCGTCAAACATTCCCTGTTCGGGAATATCCCAGTCGCGAAGTGTCATGTTCTTCGGCGGCACATTTTTTTTATTCGGCTCGTCCTTCGGCGGTTCGCTGCCGTCGGCGACCGTGTGTGACATGCTGGTCGCCAAGGTCAAGGCAAAGAGCATCAGTGCGGACTTAGTCGAGGGTCGAGAGCCTGTGTCGTATTGGGCCATGGAATGTCTCGTTTCGTCCGAGTGCTTGTGCCACAGGGTGTACGGTGACCTATCTTCGGGGCAGCAAAGGCTGTATTATAGGGGGTTTAAGTGACACACAATGGGTCAAGGGACTGGTTGGGGCAGTGTCTCTCCGGCGCCTATTGCGGCCGACTTGAGGACAGGCCTGATCGGGCCTGTGATCGACGTGACCGCCCTGAATTCAAAGAAAAAATAACAGAACAAAAGATACGCGGAGGATTGTCAGACGTGACAAGCGAGGAAGAAGAACAGACGATGGATGACCGTTCGGATCAGGGTGCGGAAGAAGACCACTGGGGCGGGTTGGCCTCCGAATTGGGTGCGGAAACAGTCTCACCGACGAGTGGCTCAGAGCAACCCACCGCGGCGGATGATTTACCGGTGGCGTTTGATGCGGTTCCATCGACGGCGAAGATGCCTGAGGCCTCGGGTGGAGATTGGGGAGGGTTGCTCGAAACGCTCGGGGTCGCTGGGAGCGATTCGGGTGAAGTTTCATCCGAGGAAGCAGATCGAAATGAGGAGGAAACCCAAAATAAACCAGCGGGCCGTTCACGTCGACGACGCGGTAAGCGCGGTGGACGCGGACGTCGTCGCGGGCAAACTGCAGAGGCAGAATCCGCCTCCGAAGCAGTCGTCGAGGGCGCTGAAATTGCAGCGCTCGGGGCCGATGTCGAAGCCATTGAATCGGTGGTTGAATTTACAGTCGAAGTCGATTCGATTGA
>JAYYJN010000053.1:0-5422 GCA_036146215.1 Planctomycetota bacterium | reverse complement strand
CTAGGACCACTCGATTGCCGGGTGATCCGCCCCGAATTTGTACCGTCACTCGCTTAATCTATCAGGCATATTTGACATCACTCCATATCCTGGCTCTGTATCACTCCGCTCAGACCGTCTGGTTTGCCTCGCAAGTTACCGTCAGACGATCATCGCGATCGATCACCACTAGCGCTAGCAGCGTGCCAGTAAAGTACATGAAGTGCGACGCCGCATCTTCATATTTGTGCGAAAGGCGGGCCCCAAAGCCGAGCGCTACAAACATCAACAGCGACCCGGCGAGTACCAGTTTCAACAGCGGAGCACGCTGGCGAAACCACTCGCCTCGAAAAAGGCTTATGACCGCACCCAGTCCGAGCAGTGATTCGCCGAGTGCCAAAGATAGAAACAGAGGTGTTTGCGGCAGCACGCCGAGCGGGGTTTCAGCGAATTGCTGCACGAACCAATCGGGTGCCGAAGCGTCAAGCAATTTCCCGAAGCCAGCCAAGACAAAGGTAACGGCAAAAAGAAGCGTGATCGAAAAACGCATCAGTGTGCGGGCCAAGTTGCAGGTCGTCATGGGATCGTCCTCGGGTTCAAAATCGGAAAGTCACGATGATGCGATCTGTCTAACTCATCGGTAATCTGCTGGCAAGAAGCAAGCGTGAGATCGTGCCGCAAGCCCCGATACAGTGCGTCGTCTGGAGTACCAATTGCCAAGGTTTGTTGCGGGTCATATTCGCGCAGTGTGCATGGTGGGGTATCGACGCGCAGGTCTGCGTGGCGTAAAACGGCACTCCCCATAAAGGCGTAATGAACTAACCCCGCACAGAAACCCGATCAGGAGAATCTGCAATGCCCCGCTTACACGTCGTCGATCCGAGTGAAGCTACTGGAGAAGTAAAAGAAATATTTGGCGCTTTCGAGCAAAAACTCGGCAAGGTGATCAACATTTTCAAAGGCATGGGCAACAGCGCTGCTGCCCTGAAGGCCTACACGGGGCTTTCCGGCGCATTGGCCGCAGGTGAACTGGCACCGGAGGATCGGGAGGCCATTTATTTGTCGCTCAGTGAAAAGAACGATTGTGGCTACTGCGTTGCGGCGCATACGATGCTCGCTCAAAAGGCAGGGCTTTCGGCCGACGAGGTGATCGAATTTCGCCGCGGCGGTTCGAGTCATGCCCAACGCGACGCATTGATCAAATTCGTCTTTCGCGTTGTCGACACCAACGGATTTGTCGACGATGCTGATGTCGAAGCGGTTCGCAGTGCCGGTTACAGCGACGCTCAAATCGCCGAGTCAGTTGCGATGATCGCCTTGGTCAGCTACACGAACCTTTTCAACCACGTGTTCGGTTCGGAACTCGATTTTCCGGCGGCACCCGAATTGACTTGAACTGCTGAAAGCGGCGGGCCGAATTATTGGCCCTCTCGCGCGATCACATCGCGGATTGATCTGGTCACCTGCTCGCCCAGAGTTTGGGAGCCTTCCGGTGTGAAGTGAACGTTCACCGGACGCTGTATCGCGTTGAGCTTTGATGCTGCGAAGCGATTCAGATCGTTGACGGCGATCTCGTGCTCGGCCATGATCTGGCGGGCGATTTGGTTATAACGATCAACATCAGTCCTCTCTCGATGGGGCCGGACCTTGCCTGCCGGAACCGGGGTGGTGGTCGCAAAAATCGGTGTCGCGCCGCTGGCACGGATGGCCTCGACAATACTGCGAAGTTGCCGCGCATAGGTTGCCGGATCCGCTTGCGACGGATCACGCGGATCATCCGACCCCTGGCCATCGGCTCCGACTCGCTTAATATCGTGCAGCCCGAAATTGAAATGAACGACATCAAAGTTACCCCCTTCAAGGGTAAGCCAGTTTTCGATTTGTGATGCTCCTTTCGTGGTTCCCTCGCAGTTTTCCTCGGGGCGGATCACGACCGCTTCGCCATCGAGACCGGCGACTACCGCCGGGTGGTAGCCCATCGAGATCGAATCGCCAAGCAGAAGCACCCGCGGCTGTGTCGGTTCAGTCGGTGCGGTCGGTGCGTTTGCTGCCCAGCGAATTCCTTCAAACACATGCTGACGACCGAAGTCGGTATCGAGCGAACGCACATCGTGGCCCAGTTCGGTGTAGAAAAATCGGCCGCCGTGCTTTTCGGTGGTCCAAGCGATCGGATGGTCTTTACCCATCGGCTTGCCGCCTAACTTCTGAAAAAACTCACGGACCGGCTCATAGGTCGTTTCATCAACCCTTAACAGCACCTTCACGCCCGGCAGCCCGGTCACACTGCGGGTGTGGTTTGACCAATCAGCGCTATACCAGAACTCGGGGCCATAACCTTTGACCGACCGGTGCTCTTTGGCAGCCGGATCGACGATAACCTTTGCTTTTTGGAAGGTTGAGTCGCTATCGAAATCACAGCCCCCGAGATCGAGAAGCCAAGGCCACTTCTGCTGACGCACAAGCGCAGCGTGCAGACCAACGATCCCGTGCCCTTTTGCAAACCACTTCTCGACCGCCTTGCGCGATTTCTCGGGGAGCACATCGGAGAGGCCGTTGGCGTTGTTCAGTAGCAGCACATCATAGCGATCGAGGACCTCTGGTTTTAAATCAAGGTGATGCTCGGTCACATCCATCAACATTCCTTGCCTGGTGCCTTCCAGCACCAGCCAGCGGTTCAGCGACGGTATTTCCGGATGCCGATAGTCTCCCGTATCGGAGTAGACCAGAACTCGAAGTGGTGTGCCGACCGTTTCAGGTGCATTCGATTCCTCGTGCCCACCGGCCCCATCAATGGAACAGAGAAAACCGAAGAGCAGACACGCTGTACGGAAATAGTACGGCATTCTTGCGGACATAAGGACTCCTGTTATCGATCCGGAATTGAAATCACCGAATCGGAATTGTAACAGAATGCGAAGACACGCCCTATTCAGGCGGCACGCGATCCACCGCCGGTCGCTGCGGCTTCGAAGCGACGAGCGAGACTTTCATAGAGCGAAATTTCATCTCGCAACCGTGTTTCGACGAGGCTTTGCATCCAAGAGGGACAGACGCTCCGCCACTGATCGACCGCTCCGCTACCCAGATGCTTACCGTGCAGCAGTGTGGCGGTATCAAATTCTTTGAAACTGCTGTAGGCAGCAGCGGCCGATTTGTTTTTTTCAAACGATGTCGCTTCCCGTACTTGATCTCGCCGCTTGCGAGAAATCGAAATATGCAAAAAAGACTCAAGTGAATCGAATAGATATTCGTAATCGTCTTTGAATCTTTCGTACCGGAGGAAGCACATTTTCATGTCCGACCCAAGATATTTTTGTAGTCGGGCATACCCTTTGCGGACATAACGGATGCCGCGGATGGTCGTTAGGTACAGGAGAGGATTCCACCAGCGTTTCATCGCCCGCTGTAGATCGTCGTCGCCATCAAGGTCTTGACTGATACGATAAAAGGAGCAAAACACATCGCAAGGGTGACGATAAGTGATCACGACCTTTGCTTCGGTTTGCAGACACTCGTGCGTCTTTTGCACATTCGTCCCCAAATGCTGCAGCACGTGGTAAAGCATTGTCGAACCGCTGCGACCGGGACTGTACTGCAGCACGTCGATCGCACGTTCGGATTCAGCGGGGACCTGTGGCGTCATCTAATAACCTGTCAAAGCGTGCAGTAAAAAATCAAGGGAGTCGTCTTGCGGCGGCAGTGTAGCAGGCACCCGACAATGTCGCGAGAGAAAGTTGTCCATATTCTAGCTATCCGCCATGGCATTTGCTCCGCACGTGCCACCACTGCATGCACAGATCACAAGACACTCTGAAGATCGGAAAGCGATGGTTGCGGAAACCGACTCCACTTCATTTTGATTCGCATTCGAGAACCCGATTGCGTATTTCACGCGTGGGCAAAGCGTGAAACGTGTCATCAGCCCAACGCGATTCGCGTGTAATGCGACACCGCGGCTACAACGCGATTTTTACCGATCCGACTGAATCTGCGTGAGGCGATAATGCTCCTCGTGCTACCCGGATAGGGTACGGGAGGTGCGTTTGATCAAACCGCTGTTCAGGACGACCGATCGTCAATCGCATCGTCACTTTTAAGCCGGTAAGAGCTTGCAATCGGTCATGACTTTCATCAACCAGGCATGAATCCGCTCGTCATGCAGATCGGACTGATTTTCTTCATCGAGTCCAAGACCAACGAAATGGTCGTCATCAAACATGGCTTGAGATTCGTCAAATTCATAACCCTCGGTCGGCCAGACACCGACAAGTTCCGGACTGCCCAGACCTTTAACGACATCCCATAGTTGGCCCATCGCATCGAGAAAGTTATAGGGGTAGCCACCTGCATCTCCCATCGCAAAGAATCCAACCTTTTTCCCCGATAGATCGAGTCCCTCCATCCGCGGAATAAACGCATCCCAGTCATCCTGCATTTCACCGATGTTCCACGTAGAAACACCGAGTAACAAAATGTCGTATTCTCCCAGTTCGGCAGGCTCACATTTCGAAACGTCCGCCATGTGCTGAACAAAATCACCCAATTCTTCTTTAATTTTTTCCGCTGCCATCTCCGTATTGCCGGTACTTGATCCATAGAATATTGCAATTGAAGAACTCATCGTTTCAGTAATCTCCTCTTTGTCGTGTAACCCCTGTGGTGTGGAATCTCAAAGGGCGATTGAACGAAGCAACGCACACATAGAACGCATCTCGTGCGGTTCGCTTGAACATTTGGCGGGAATCCGGCGGCGATTTTGAATCTGCGTCTGAGAGACACGCAATTTACCGCGAATATCTGCTATTGAGACTTAATCTCAACTGGCTTCTGTCATGATACTGGTCGATTGCCTTGCAGAAAACCCTGGTCACCGAAAATTTTCTGAAAAACATGGAATCCTGCCGCAGCATGTTTCCATTTCAGCTTCAGCGACCCGCCGAAGCCCGGGCTTCAAAATCGTTTCGCACCACGAGGCCAGACATGTATGCCAATCATGTTATGTTCAGCTTCCGCACAACCAGGGCGACACCAAAAAAGACGATTACTCGCTCGTGCTCAGCAGCAAGCTTGCCCCGGGCGAGATCAAATGTTGCTCGCAGCTGCCAGAGCTTACGACATGAGAAAGCCGAACGCATCTTGCGGATTGCCCTCGGCGCGAGGCGGATCAAGCGTCACTTCGAGGAAGGCTCTCGACCGAAAAAGGAAGTCTACAATCGGCGGCAAGTGCCGTCGCGTACAACGGTTCAGGACACTGACTTTGACCAATCAGATTCCTTGCATCTCATAGCAAGCCGCGCGGTAAGGTGCCCCCTTTTGTTTCGAGTCCCTCAATCACGATACAATCCGAATGAAATTCACCGATCAGACGCGCGACCATTGCATGCGTCGAAGAATTAAAACGTGACGTGTGCCTGGAACCCATGAAAATGGGTTGCTTCCAACT
>JAYYJN010000052.1:0-15670 GCA_036146215.1 Planctomycetota bacterium | reverse complement strand
AATCGCGCCGGGCTTAACTGCAGCAAGAAATTTATGGTCAACGATATGTTTTGTTTGCTCTGAGAGCGCGAGGTGCACAGTAATGGCATCCGCTTTTTCAGCGATCTCTTGTGGCGATTGTGCGACTTCGATCCAGGCAGGCGCCTTATCTTGCGATAAGCTTCTTGACCAAACCAGAATCTGCATCCCGAGTGCACGGGCCCGTTCAGCTACAGCAAAACCTATTGCTCCGAATCCCAGAACTCCGAGCGTGCGTCCACGAAGTCCCGCAGCGCGGCCAAAACGCTTTTTTTCCCATCTGCCCTCTCTCAAGGCACAGGTTGCATTCACAATCTGACGATCTGCTGCCACGAGCAGTCCAATGGTCAGCTCTGCAACGGCTGCCGTATTTTTCCCGGGACAATTTGCGACATAGATACCGTGTTTACTCGCCACCGGGAGATCAATGTTGTTCACGCCAGCACCGGCACGAATCACGAGACTCAGATCCCGCCCTCGCTCTAACGCTTCGGCGGTGACTCGAGTGGACCTAACGACAATTGCATTAACTCCCTCCAACGCGTCCGGAATTTGCTCTGCCGTGAGGTCAGGCTGCTCAATGACCTCAAGATTCAAGTCCGCAAGTGCTGAGGCACATGCAGCAGATAATTTGTCCGCGATAAGTATTCGCATCATGGATAATACCCTCTGGAGCTCAGGAAAGCCTATCAAAAAACTTATCGTAACTTGAATCTTTCAGGGCACCTCTGCTTCAGACGTCAACTTCAGCCCGCACCTCTACCCTTGATGCATACTTGCTGCGAACGGGTTCAATCACTTCCGCAATGAATGCATCGACTTGTTCGGGCGCTCGGCCCACGAAACGAGACGCATCAAGAAGGGAGTCGAAGTCGATCTTTGCGAACGAATCGTCACTCGACAACCTGTGCAGCAAATCATTTTCACCCCCCTGCTCTTTGACGACGCGTGCCGCATCCTGGCTGTGGCTACGAATTTTCTCATGTAACACTTGCCGATCGCCACCTCTCCGGACTCCCTCCATCAAGATTTCCTCGGTAGCCATGAACGGCAATTCCTCTGCAAGCCGCTTGGAAATCACCCGAGGGTAAACAACTAATCCCTCAGTCACATTCTGATAGAGTTTCAAAATGGCATCGATTGCCAGAAACGCTTGCGGCAGCACCAGCCTTCGGATTGCACTGTCATCCAACGTCCGCTCCATCCATTGCGTCGCCAGGGTCTGGGAGGCGCTTGTCTGCAAGCCCATCGCAAAACGCGCCAAGGCACATATCCTCTCGCTACGCATCGGATTTCTCTTGTAAGCCATTGCCGAGGATCCAACCTGTGATTTCTCAAAAGGCTCCTCTATTTCTTTGCGGTGCTGCAAGAGACGTAAATCGGTTGCTGCTTTATGTGCACTGGCAGCAATACCCCCCAAAACATCAATGATCTGCGCATCGACTTTGCGAGGATAAGTTTGCCCTGTGACGGCATAAGTTGAATCGAATCCCATTTTCTGTGCTACGATTTTCTCAAGCTGCTCCACCTTTTTGTGGTCGCCATCAAACAGACTTAGAAAACTTGCCTGAGTTCCGGTAGTACCCTTCGTACTCCGAAAACGGAGTCGTTCAATTCGATGCTCGAGCTCTTCCAGATCCAAAACAAGATCATACGCCCAAAGACATGCGCGTTTCCCAACTGTCGTAGGTTGGGCGGGCTGCATATGCGTGAATCCCAAGCAAGCAATATCGCGATGGCCCTCGGCAAATCGGGCCAACAAATCGATCACTGATACAAGTCGATCTCTCGCAAGACCAAGTGCCTCACGCAATAAAATAAGATCCGCGTTATCGGTCACAAAACAGCTTGTTGCGCCGAGATGAATAATTGGCCGAGCGGTCGGGCAAAGATCCGCATATCCATGAACATGCGCCATCACATCGTGTCGTAGTTTCCGCTCATAGGCTGCAATCTTCTCATAATCGATCTGGTCTAAGTTTGAGCGTAACTCTGCCAATTGGTTTGGGCTGATCTCAAGCCCCAATTCACCTTGCGCCTCGGCCAAAGCAATCCACAGTTTTCGCCACAGCTTGAATTTCCTGTCGTCACTGAAAAGCGTGACCATTTCCGAGGAGGCATAGCGAGAAACGAGCGGATTTTGATAGATGTCATGATTCATAATGTCATCCGCATTAAATGAAAAACGGCTGCCGAAACGTAGTTTACTTCTCTTTTCGTTAGGATGGCAGGGGCGCGGAATCGACAGAGCATGACATAAACAGATAATGCCCATCGAATGCTGTTGACCTAACGCCAGTGACGTGCTGCGAGGTCAATTTCTGGCTATCGCTATCCGTTCGGCTATTGGTGGATGGCTGTGAAAAAGGAAAACTTCCAACCGATGTGGGTTGGGATCGTCCTTGTTCTGTTTCGCCAATTTTGAAAACGCCGAAAGATATGCATCGCGATTTTGTGTGGCGTCGAGCGCAAATTGATCCGCCTGGCGCTCAAAGTGTCGACTAAGGCCATTCTGCAAAGGTTCAAGCAACATTGAAAAAAGGTGAATCGTGAGCAACAACACCGGAAGCACGAAGACCGGTAAATTTGCATAATCGACACTCCCTACGCCGACACCTGCATCGCTTAACCAGAGACGCAACATGAGATCACAAAGATAAAATCCGATTAGAGAATAGAGTCCTCCGAACAGAATCATTTTGCGAATATGACGATACACATGGTGACCGACTTCGTGGGCAAAAATCACGGCAATCTCATCGAGAGAAAAATGATCGAGTAATGTGTCGGCTAGAATCACGCGACGCGTGTTTCCCAGTCCTGCTAACATGGCATTCGCCTTATTGGTCTCGGCACTTAAGTCCATTCGGTAGACGCCTTCTACCGAAAGGCCTGTGCCGCCGGTTAATTCCTTAAAAATCCGATTTAAATCCGGGCCCTGGTGATCGGTTGGATCCAGCAGTTTCACCTTGTAAAAAATGGGCAGAATTAAGACTGGTGCAAGTTGGCCAAGCACAATGCTTAGAAGGAAAAAGCCGATTGCAGCCACCAACCACCACCATCCGTGCATCGTCCAAATAATCCAGTAGAGAACCGTGACAAGAACGAGCGAAAAAACCATCTCCAGAAAAAAACCTTTTGCTTTACGCCAGAGCCATTGGAGAAAACTCTGACGTGACAAGTGATATTGATGTTGCAGAATGTGACCCCCATAGAGCGAGAACGGAAAAGAGACTACCAGGTTTCCCGTAATTAAGGTGGCCGTTAAGAGTAACAGTTGCACGCTCGGAACGGTGCTGATCCCTAAAAGCCAGAGCATATACCCTGAGTTCGGGTGTGCGATCAAGACAACGACCGCCACCAAATAAACTAGATCCACGCCACGGCCCAAAAGCGAAGTGATCAATTCGCGACGGCCGATCTCTCGAGCCTCTTCTAGCTGTATCGGCGTCATGCCCGAGACGTGGTCATCTTGGGATGCAGAATCTTCCGATGAATTCGTCTTTACATTTTGATCGTTTGTGCATTTTTCCACGCGAAACCTCAAAGCAATCTAATCTTTTTTTGTCACATCTATTCTTACTTGCAGCTATTTTCTTGCACACCATGTCCAATGCCGATCGCTTGTCCTGGTGACACCTGTCGGATCAAAATCTAGATCGGCCACCAAAGACTGCACCTCTTCCACACGAAGAGCGGCATACAGGGAATCAGAAAACAAACGCTGCTGCTGCTCATTCTCCTGGCCAGCATACGTTTGGACAAGATGCTGCACCTCCGCATCACTATCAGGCCGCAATAGGTCTCGCCAGAAAATTAATCCACCGGCACGCGTGACTTGGACGGCCTGGAAAAAAATTTCTGCTGGAGTAGGGATATGATGCACGATGCTATTAGATACGCAGATATCATACTGCATCGCTTGATTAGAAATTTTTTTGGCATCGACTTTCTCAAGTCGAATTCGTTCGCCAAAAGAGGATGACGCAATATGCGTTTCCGCCAGATTGAGCATTTCTTCAGAAAGATCAATTCCTACAACATTAATTTCGGGCAACATCCGACAGAGCTCAATTGGAATCTGCGCAGTGCCCGTACCAAGATCCAAAACAGTTCCACGAGTGGGACAACCGGCAGCGACTAAATCCCGCACAAACTGGATGTTTACCCCGTAATGGTCCATCGAATCATAAGCCACTGCCTCTTCCGACGACTCCATGACCTCAGGTTCTAAAATACGTTTAATCATGAAACTAATATTCAAGGTGGCAGTGCTAGCAAGATTTTAGGGACTTCACAGGCTCTGGAGAAATTGCAAATGCCAAGAAAATATTTCTAAAATCTTATTTGCCTTAGTCTGCCGAATCGAACCAGCAAAAGCAATTCATATTGCGTAAATGCTAGGTCAGTAATCAGGTTAAGTTTTTCTAGAAAGTCCATCCACGTAAATTTAATTAAATTGGCACACGAGTTGCCCTTTACGTCGGTGCCGTTGCCGTGGATGGTTAACCCAGAGACTCATCGGCTTTTCCAAACTTATCTTTTCTCGACTTTTCTCCTCTAGTTACTTCTTTTCTCAGTCATAGATGGTGGACGGAAATTCTTCCAAAATCCATCAAAACCAAATTCCAATTTCGTCACGTTTGCCAACGCGAATGATCTCAGCGGGTCACCTGTTTGATCCGACGGAGTGATTTCTCGTTGAATGGTACGAAGGGATGTGTACAGAAAGTAGGCCATGATGGTTAATCGAATCCAGAATCTTGATCGTCTTCCGGAAACTTTAGATCCTGATAACAAAATTTTTCAATCGGATGAATTTCTCTGGAGTCGTTATTTAGCCACCAATGACCGTCGCCTCTTTGATCAATTGGTGCATCGTTATGAAGAAGAAATTTTTCGTCACTTATTTCGTTTGCTTGGAAATACACAATGGGCCGAGGATGCACGACAAGGAACGTTTCTGAAAATGCACCTGAAAAAAAATCAATTCCATCCCGGTCGCCCTCTCAAACCATGGTTGTATGCAATTGCAACTCATGAGGCGATCGACCTGCAACGGAAAAATAATCGTCATCGCATGCAAAGCCTCGATCAGTCACAGACAAAAGACAAACAAGATTCATACAATCTACTCCATCACTTAGAAAGTTCCGTCTCGCCACCCGGTCAGAACCTGGAGAGGGAGGAGATTCAAACGCATGTTCGTCGATCAGTGAATAATCTTCCTCCATCACTGCGGCGACCGGTCGAATTGGTCTATTACAGGGGTCTCAAAATTAGAGAGGCCGCCGACCGAATCGGAATTCCACAGGGAACGGTCAAGAGTCGCATGCGGAAAGCCATTGGGTTGCTCAACAGAAGCTTGAAAGATTTCAATGCGATCATCCCTGATTCGCAGCAGGATCGCCTCATTGACAAGCGTCGCGTTACCGAACGGGACGCAAGTTGCGATATTAAAGCGAAACCAAGATTCAGTATTTACTGCGGTAGTATGTTGCAAAAGTGAAACAAGCCTACGCGCTTTTTCGCAAGTTTCCGTTGATTAAACGCAACAATGCGCAGAACATCAGAATCAAGCGTGTGAAGTAAAATTGTGTATTGCATGAATATTGATCGGGGAAAACGCTTTTTTTGCTTCCTCTAAGCTGGCAGGCCATGGTTGCATCGCTCGTTTGGCAAACCGATTGCATCCACTGTCTGCCATGTCTCATTTTTTTCAAGATTTGATCGATAAGCGAATGCCGGTTGAGGATCTAATTCAACTCGCTTGTCTGCTGGCAGTCTCTCCCCCAACAATCAATCATAATTCGCAACGCGGACTGAGCAGTCATCTGCACGAGTATTGGGCCGCTTCGTGCGATCGTCTCGATCGCTGGACATTTCACCTACCTTCTTTATTACACTCCGCTTCGGCGCCATCATGCCCGGCGCTACGCGACACCAAAGCAGAAAAAAAACCATCTTTCGGAATGAGCGTCCATCCCACATCAATTCTCGCCCTGATCACGGAGATGATCCTCAGCGAACCGCTCGCCCGTATTTGGGCCGCAGTTCTATGCGATACCCAGAAGAATCTTACCGATACTGGCCCGGCGATTCCTACGGGGCGTTTCAAAAATCCGGCCTGCGATATCCTTGAACGACATAGCAAGCTGATGCAACGCACCATGGAGGAATTGGAGCGTTGCCTCCCGGAAAAAAAATCCTGCGTCTTAGTGCAAAATCTTTTCCGTCGGTCACGCCGTTGGACAGACCTACTCTTAGCACACATGGAACAATCACAGCCAGTCAGTCGATTTGCACCGAATCCACAACGTTGTTTGGATTTTGCAGAAGATCTACGGTCGCAATGGACAAGTGGAGATGGCCCGGAACTCGCCGCGTTGACAATCGCATCTGCCCGCCAGGCGATCTGTGAATCGGCGACAGCGGGTGCATTCTCCTCTCGCCTAAACTATCGGATCGGGGCATCCGTTTTACAAAGCTGTGATCCCAATGACCTTGAATTTCTGGGATTAATAAATTCTCACGGCGTGGTTCGACTGTGGGAAACATTCGCCCGCTGTGAGACCATGCTGGGGGCCGCTCTGGAAGATCGGTCGATGCCGATCACTCCACCGATCGCCTGAAATTAGTCGCTCGCATCAGGCCTACGTGCCTGGAGCCTCGAACGGATATGCTCCACGTTATCATCGGGCGTGGCTTCAATCAACCGTTTCGTATATTCCTGCTGAGGGTTCGCATAAATTTGTTCCGAGATGCCAAACTCGACAAATTTTCCTTCGTACATCACGGCCATCATGTCTGCCATAAATTTGACGACTGACAAATCGTGACTCACAAAAATGTAGGTGAGCTCCCGCCGCTCTTGCAAATCACTCAGCAAATTCAGAACCTGCGCCTGCACCGACACATCAAGTGCTGAGACGGATTCATCACAGACAATGAACTCGGGTTCCACACTGAGCGCACGGGCGATGCAAATACGTTGTCGCTGCCCTCCCGAAAACTCATGCGGATAGCGTCGCAGATGCGCGGCACTCAGATCAACTTCTTCAAGCAACGATACAGCGCGATCTACCCGATCTCTGTGAGAATGACCGATTGCGTGCAGCTTCATCGGTTCGATAATTGTCGATTCGATTGTCATCCGCGGATTTAAGGACCCATAGGGATCTTGGAAAATAATTTGTATTCGTCGTCGCAATTTGCGCAAGGCTGTTTGGTTCAATTCAGACAAAGAGATACCGTCATAAGATACCTCGCCAGAAGTGGGTTCAATCAAACGCAGCAACGCCCGACCGGTCGTTGTTTTTCCGCAGCCGGATTCCCCAACCAAGCCAAGTGTTTGGCCACGATAAACTTGAAAACTAACTCCATCCACAGCCTTCACTTGGTCCACAACACGTTGAAAGAATCCTTTTCGCACGGGAAAATGGACGTGAAGATCTCGGACCTCAAGCAGTGGTTTTGTCCCAGTGGGCACAACCTTTGCATCACTCAAACGGCTTCCGCCATCTCTGCCTAGAGAAGCGATTGTTGCCTCGGAACCTGGATGCAATAGGCGACCACGGCCTTCACGGTAAAGTTGCTCCTGCCTCTCCGGTTTGAGCTGTTTCTCTACAATCACTTGTTGACCATGCTCTTCCCGTACCTCCATGAAGTCGGCCACCGTTGGTAAACGTCGGAAAGGCGAGTCCAACCGCGGGCGACAGGCCAATAAACCCTTGGTATAAGAATGCCTCGGGGCGGAAAATATCTGTAGCACATCACCGTATTCAACGACTTTACCTTCGAGCATAACAGCTACATGATCCGCAATCTCAGCAATCACACCTAAATCATGAGTGATAAAAATGACAGCCATACCGCGCTTGTCTTGCAAATCACGTAGCATGTCGAGAATCTGTCTCTGAATCGTGACATCAAGCGCGGTTGTCGGTTCATCGGCAATCAGTAATTTCGGATTGCATGAAAGTGCCATCGCAATCATTACCCGCTGACGTTGTCCCCCTGACATCTGATGCGGATAATAGTCCACACGCTGTTCCGGGTTCGGTATCCCCACCTCAGCAAAGAGTTCGATGGTTCGGGCTTTCGCCTGCTGGGGCGTAAGCGCCTGGTGTAGGCGAATCGCTTCAATCACTTGATCCCCCACGGTGAACACCGGATTAAGTGACGTCATCGGTTCCTGAAAAATCATGCTGATCTCGCCTCCACGGACATGCCGCATTTCGGCATCCGGCAACCCGACGAGATTACGTCCAAGAAAGGCGATGCTTCCGCTTTCAATCTGGGCGTTTGCACCTAGAAGCCCCATAATCGAAAGCGAGGTGACTGACTTGCCCGAACCCGACTCGCCGACGATCCCAAGCGTATGTGCCCGCTTGAGGTCTAATGTCACATCATCAACGGCCTTGACCACACCTTCCTCGGTGTGAAAGTAGGTTCGCAAATCAGCAATCTGAAGAAGATTTTCCATCACCGCATTGTCCGATTGAATGACCGATTCACTGATTATATCCCGCAATCAATGTTTACCACCCTTGCTAATGCTTGGAAATCTTCAAGGTGGGATCCGTTGCCTGCTGAATCCCTTCGCCGATCAGATTATAAGCCAATACGGTAAGAAAGATGGCGGCTCCGGGAAAAACAATCAACCACCACATCTGTAAGTTTTCTTTACCCTCATTGAGCAATCTGCCCCAACTTGTCTTGTCCGGTGCCCCAATTCCTAAAAAACCAAGGGTCGATTCCAGCAAGATAGCCGCTGCAATACCGAAGGTGATGGGTACAATTATCGGAGCAAGCGAGTTCGGTAGAATGTGTCGAAACATCAGCCGCGGCCATCGAAATCCCAAAGCTTTTGCCGCAGTTACATATTCCAGTTGTTTAAGTTTCAAAAATTCTGCTCGAGTCAGTCGCGCAATCCCGGTCCATCCGAAAACACCGATTACGACCATCAGATGCCAAATCGTTGGTTTATCGATGATCGATATCAAGGCAAGAATCAGGATCAGCGTGGGAATACACATCATAATTTCGATGGCCCGAGATAGTGCCCAATCAATCTTTCCCCCGAAGAAACCGGCCGTTGCTCCAACAAATATGCCGATCACTGTTGCGATTCCTGTAGAAACAAACCCGATCAGCAACGCAATACGTGTACCGTGAATCATTTTGGCAAACACATCTTCTCCCAGATCGTTCGTGCCGAAAAGATTACGCCGACTGGGCGTGCCTGCCGATCCGATCGGATTGCCACTGCCTTCATTCCACTCGCCGTCACGCACACGCCTCAGAGGATCCTGGTAGATGATCGGCCAGATGGCCCAACTCTCGGGGTCGTTTTCTTTTAGTTTCTGCGGATAGCTGTAGATAACACCATCGGTGATGAAAATCGGATTTTCCCATCGCTCATAAAAATATCCGGTGGCCGGAAAATAATAATCACCTTTGTAATGACAAATAATTGGTTTCGTGCCCACAATCACCGGAGAAAAAATAGCGATCAACGCCAACAAACCGACAAACATCAGGGCCGCCATCGCTAATCTCTGGCGGCGAAAACGAATCCAAGCCTCGGCCCAGAAACCGATCGATTGCGTGGCGTGGTTTATGGCATCTTGCGACATCGTTTTCTGCTTTGCGTCTTTCTAGATTTACTGATAGGAGATCCGCGGATCCACCACGGCATACAAGACATCAGCCAACAATTGGCCCACAAGCGTCAATGCGGAAAACATCAGGGTAAGTCCCATAATGACTGGATAGTCTCGTTGGGAAAGCGCGTCGAGATAAAGCGTTCCCATGCCGGGCCAATTGAAAATGTATTCCAGAACCACCGAACCACCAATCAATGCGGGCAGGGTTAAACCGATCATTGTGACGTATGGAATAAGCGTATTGCGAAACGCATGATGCAGTAGAATCCGAGTGGGAGCAACACCTTTGGCTTTGGCAGTTCGGATATAATCTTGCCTGACAACTTCCTCCATGTTCGATTTGATAAATCGACTGTAATAGGCAAGAGATCCATAAGTAAAACAAATCACAGGAAGAATCATATGCTTCGCTACATCCAGCGCCTGCCCCACTGGTGAGAGTGAGCTATAGTTCCGGCTAAACATTCCGGGTTCCAACTGAAAAGGAGTTCCTGCTAAATCCTTGTAGAAGAAAACTAAGAGCAAGAGGCCCGCGACGAAAGTCGGTACTGCATAAAGCATGTAAAGCAAGGTACTCACAATCCGCTCATCGATCTTTCCACTACGGGCGGTGCTGTAGAGGCCCAGAGGAAGCGAGAGCAGATAGGCCAACACCAAAGATGTACCGGAGAGCAGCAGGGTTCGAGGAACCCGTTCGCCGATAACTTGAGAAACTGGTTTTTTCTCTTTAATCGATCGGCCCAATTCCCCCCGTCCCAAATTCCCCAGCCAAAGCCAGTAGCCGACATACCAAGGCCGATCAAGATGATATTGCCGTTCTAACCGCTTCATCTCGGAAGGGCTGATCTGTTGGTCGAGACTCATCTCGGCCAGATCAAGCGTGAGCGGCGTCCCCGGCATATGCCGGATCAGGGCATAAACCGCACACGTGATCACCAGCAGCGTTGCTACGCCGAATATAATCCGACGGATCAGATAATTAAGCATCCCGAATTCTTAGTCGCCCGCTGATTGCCCGTCAACTCCGATGTACCCGCGTCAGATGTCGGTCCTAACTTTCCTGTGGCATCCAAAGACTGCTGAATCCCGGTCCATATCCAAAAATACCCCGCGGGCTGAAATTGTATCCCCGCAGCCGCTTATTGAATCCGTGATAGGCATTGCGATAAAAAAGCCATGTATAGGGCTGATCCCGCCAGAGAAGGGCATGAATGGCGGCATAACAATCTTCCCGAGAGGGCTTCTGTTGTGCCATGCCGGGGTCTAACTGCAAGTACGCGAGCACCTCCGGATTTTTCCATAGTTTTAAGTCTTTCCAGGATTTGCGATCTTCCGGTAACTTGCGGCCTTCCTCGAACAGTTCATCAACAAGAGGATTTTTATAATCGACAAAATTCCGTTGCTGACCACTACCCCAAATGTTCTCCGAGGTGTCTGGATCAGCTCCCGTTCCCCAACCACCGAATGCGGCAGCAAATTGTTTATTGAATAGCTTGTCTTGAAGCGTTGCCGATTCAAGAGGCTTTACATTACAGGCAACTCCCACCAACCGCAAATTCTGTGCAAGCAATTCGCAAAGATCAATTCGTTCTTTTGCATTCCGCACAATAATCGTAAACTCAAATTTTCGCTTTTTTCCGTTAATCTCTTTATCACGATAACCGTCCCCGTCCGTATCCACCCAGCCAGCCTCATCGAGGAGCTGCTTCGCCTTCTCCAGGTTTTGTTTGATCGGTTCGATTTTGACTCCGACCGCGTTGCCACTTCCGGGATACCAGCGTGAGGTCGGGTGATAGGTACCCGTGCAGGGCTGATCCAGCCCTTTGCGATGCACGCCGAGCATTTCTTCATGATCAAACGCCCAAGTCATTGCCTGCCTGACCTTGGGGTCAGAAAAAAAAGGAGTGTTCGCATTCCACTGAAAAGAAAAACTGGTCCATTCCAGCCCTCGGGCTTTAGTGCAGCGTCGGTAAAAATCATCACCGTTTGTTTGATCACTCCACTGCTGTGGCTCCAGATTCATCTCATCGATGTCGCCTGCCTCCAGACTTAGCAGGCGAACGCTCGACACGGGTATAATCCGCAGGCGCACCGTTTCAAAAAATGGTTTCTCACGGACCTGTTTTCCATCAAACATATATGCCGATTCCCGACGCCTAAGGACCACTTCCCTTTGATCCCGTTTGACCACTTCATATCCCCCCCCGGTCACCGGACTTTCTTCCATCTGCACGTGATAATCGCTATCGACGAGCGACGGGTCCTCAGGAAGCGACTTTTCATAGATGTGCTTGGGAATGATTGAAAAGTTAATGTTCCAGACGTTTGTTTCAAGCGGATCATTATGGAAATAAACAAGCGTTTGATCGTCGTAGGCTTTCACACATTTGATGGCTTCCGTTCCGGTCCGCTGTGCGCGAATCGGTACTTGCGATGACATGATGACTTTGAAACTGAACTCAATATCATGCGCGGTGATCGGAGTGCCGTCACTCCAGAGCAAATCGCTGCGCATGATAACTTTGTCATACAAACCATCTTTGCTTGTCTGCCAGGATTTCACCGCATCTTGCGATGCAAAAGGGGTGAAATTCCAGTCGAATCCGAAGAGTCCAAAGCCGGTCAAACTCGACACCTCAAACTCTGTCATCGAACTGGCAAGCAAGGGATTCTGATTGTTCAGCGCTTGTGGCGTGGCTCGTGTAATTTGAGCCGTGTAATTCACTTCTGTGTCTTTCTCTGGAAGACGTCCCAGTGCGCTCAAGATTTTTGCATTTTCTTCATCCGAATTATTTCTTAAGGCCAGCGCCTGATCGACCGTCGCCAGAATGGGTTCTTTCGCTTGTCGCTCTCGCAACAGCACAAGACTGTCGAGAACCGGTCGATCGATCCAACCACCACCCTTCGCCACACTCTGCTCAAGCGACTCGAGCGAAGGTGGGTCAAACGGTTTGAGTAAATCCCCCAAGACAAATGTTTCCTGCGAATCGTCTTCACTGCCCACATCATTGTTATTGTTCACGTCTTGCGAACATCCAACGAATATGGCCAGAAGCATCCACAAAATCGCTGTGCGGGACGGCGTGTTCATCCAATTTTCCTCGAGATAATAAGAATTTACGGAGAACCATGGTGTACGGAAAATCGACACTCGGCTGCAAGCAGAGATGGTACCGCAAGCCAGATCAACCGACAAGCAAGGGCCCCCTTCGTCCGTCGGGTCTCGCGAGAACCACATCCAAAAATATCGCCAGCAGTGCCATCACCTACCAAGAAACCTCTGTTGTTTCGCTAGCCGCCTGCTTGTAAGCTCCGCAGCCACGTCGGGAAACATTTACCACGTAGCGTGGGCGGGAGAGGAATCCCGCTGCATCTTTTCACACGCGGATGAGGGAGAAACAGGATGGACTCTGCCGCCAGCGTCCGGACACTGAAGTTTTATCTTTTGGTCACCAGCCTGCTGGGATTACTCTTCACTTGCATGCTTTGGAGTTTTGCCGCTGCGCAGTCTGATGCGGTTCCAACCGCCAACTGGATTTGGTCGGCAGACCAAACGGGCGACAATAACCCCGCCGGCATTTGCTACTTTCGCAAAACATTCATCATTCCGGACAAAAGTCAGGGGTGGATCGACTTGGCTTGTGACGACCGATACTCGCTTTACGTCAATGGAATCAAGGTTGCTGTCGGAAGCGGACCCGAGAAACTGCAACGCCATCAGCTCACTCCGTATCTCCGTTCCGGTCGTAATGTGGTTGCCGTCGAAGCGATCAAAAACACGGCAGGGCCGGCAGGACTGGTGGCGACCATTTCACTTCGTGGAACCCGGAATGCAATTTTTCACATGGTCACAAACTCCACCTGGAAAACAAATCTTGAATCAAATGAAAACTGGCAACAGTCTGAATTTCTCGACAGTCGTTGGCAACCCGCGCGGGTTTTGTCAACTGCAGACGATGGTCGCATCTGGAAAACACCGCTCGCGGTCAGCGCAAATAAAAGTCAATCTGTGCTTGGTTCAACAAGACTCGAACGCAAAAATATTAAAACCGATCGCTTTCGCGTGAGTCCCGAATTCCGCGTACAGGGCGTAACGTCACCCGATGACACTGGATCACTAATTGCAATGGCATTCGATGAATTCGGAAACATCATCGCATCGCGTGAGCAAGGCCCTCTGCTGCTGATTCGGGATATGGATCGTGATGGCATTACCGAAACGGTGACCACCTATTGTGATCAAGTCAAAAGCTGCCAGGGCATCCTGGCAATGAATGGGCAAGTGATGGTGACCGGCGATGGGCCACGAGGCGCGGGGCTTTATCGTCTTTCGGACGATGACCGGAATGGTGTGATCGATCACATTGACTTGGTGATAGCGTTCCCCACGGGAATGCAGGAACATGGCCCCCATGCGCTGCAACTAGGACCGGACGGCATGATCTACCTATTGCTGGGCAATCTTACCCAGTTGGAAACTGATTTTTCACCTCAAAGTCCGTACCGTTTCGCGTACGAGGGTGACCTCGTGAAGCCACGCTACGAGGACCCAAGAGGCCATGCTAATTCTGGAGAAGCACCCGGCGGGGTTGTGCTGCGAATCGATCCGGCGGGTGGGCAGATTGAGCGTTTTGCGGGTGGACTGCGAAACCCCTACGACATGGCTTTTAACGCAGAGGGCGACCTCTTTACTTGGGATGCCGATATGGAGTGGGATCAGGGTAGCACGTGGCATCGCCCGACACGTGGCAATCATGTAATTCCGGGTGCCGAATTCGGCTGGCGAAGTGGTTGGGCAAAATGGCCCGATTACTTTATCGATAGCCTTCCCGCTTTTTCTGAAACGGGAAACGGTTCGCCGACCGGCATGACAGTTTACGACCACTTCATGTTCCCGTTGCGATATCACGGATCTTTATTTGTGGGAGACTGGGCGCGAGGGCGAATTCTTGCTGTGGGAATAAAGCGTCAGGGCGCATCATACACAGGGGAAGTAAACGTGTTTCTCGAAGGCAATCCGCTTAATGTGACCGATATGGAGGTCGGTCCCGATGGCATGCTTTATTTTTGCACGGGTGGTCGTGGAACTGAGGGAGGCGTCTATCGTGTCGGCTGGACCGGCCGTGTGCCCCCGCAAGTCCGGGATCTTGGTACCGGAATTGAGGTCGCTCTGCGACAACCCCAATTTCAAACGGCCTGGGCCCGTCAACAGATTGCATTAGTAAAAGAGGAATTGAGCGATGTCTGGGAAGACGAATTGCTGTCGATCGTGCTCGACTCAGCCGCCAATGCGATTTTGCGTTCTCGAGCGATCGATTTGCTTCAACTTTACGGTCCCCAACCCACTGCAGAACTTCTGGTGGAGCTTTCCCGTGATCGTGATCGGCGAATTCGTCGAAAAGCAACTTATTTCCTGGGACTCCATTCGAAACATGCTGGGGGAAGAGTCCGCTTGACCGAATTGCTTGACGATCCGAATATTGTGGTCCGCAGAACAGCCTGCGAATCGATTGCGAGGATTGGCCCCGACGTAACATCGGTTGAAAAACTGGTCAATCTTCTCGGGCACGGTGATCGACACCTTGCCTGGGCAGCGGCCAAAACGCTGCAACATATACCGCTTGCTGCATGGAAAGATCTGGTGCTAGATGCGGAAGAGCAACGTGTATTCCTTGTGGGAGGTGCCGCGATTCTCGGAACCATTCCCTCAAAAGAGACTTGTCTTGACGTTTTTCGAGCTGCTAACCGCTGGACAGAGTCGTTTATTGCAGACCGCGAATTTTTGGAGTTACTGCGCGTTATGCAACTCGCACTGCTGCATGGAAAAATTAAGGGTGAGGATGTTTCCGATGCCGCCAGCCAAATTGCGAGTGAATTCCCATCAGGAAATACGATCATCAATCGTGAACTCGTTCGCCTGCTTGCCTACCTTGAATCAAATCTGGTAGCCACGCGTTATTTGGACTATCTCAAAAGCGATCTTC
>JAYYJN010000051.1:0-4705 GCA_036146215.1 Planctomycetota bacterium | reverse complement strand
TACCAATTTTACTTTGCTTTATTTTCTGGCAATTGGAAAGCCTCTGAAATTATTAAAAGATGTCGAATGGCGCGTGTATATCATGACGCTGTTTGTCGTTTCACTATTGATTCTTTTTTTTGGCTATTTAAATCAAGACCATCTATTTTACTACGGAAAAAATATTTGGCAGTCGTTCAGTTCTGGGATTCGACAAAGTAGCTTCCAGGTTGTTTCAATTATGACAACCACGGGATTCAGTAATTCGGCCAATTTTGATGAGTGGAATAATTTTGGTCGCGGAACACTCCTGTTATTGATGTTCATCGGGGGCTGTGCAGGAAGTACCGGGGGAGGACTCAAGGTTATTCGGCACATCATGTTTTTGAGTATCATGCGGTTGGAACTCGAAAAATCTTATCATCCCACTGTGGTTCGCCCGCTTCGCTTGGGAGGGCAACCCGTAGAAGACCAAAATTTACGGAAGAATATCCTTGTTTATTTTGGTTTGATTTTACTGATCTTTGTTTTCAGCTGGCTCTTTCTTATCACGACCGAACCGGATGCCACCTGGATACGAGGGGGGACCGGGATCGAGCACATGGACCATAAATTGATCGACTGTGCCTCGAGTGTTGCGGCCACGCTCAATAATGTTGGTCCGGGCTTGGGCACAGTGGGACCCAAGTACACCTATACCTATTTCACACCTCAGGCAAAGTTTCTCTTTATTTGGCTCATGATGATTGGCCGCTTGGAAATTTTTACGATCATTGTCTTATTTTTACCCGGTTTCTGGCGGAATCAATAAACGTACTGCTTCGTCGAGGGGGCCCCCTAAACCCACCACTGAACGCTTCGCTGGTCGGCATAAGCTGACCCCGTTACAATGCCCAGACTGGCGGATTCCATAACACTGCCCTCTTCCTTAGGAGAAATCGGGATGCAGAGGATCTGCGCGTCGTTATTTCTTGTTTTTTGCATTCTGTGTTTTCGATCTTCACGCGCCGCAGAACCACCCGCGGACGGGGCCGAGGCGCAACAGAGAGAAAATGTTGGGGAAAATCCCAATACTCCAGCAAGCGAGAACGCAGCGACCAAAAAAAAGGAAAATGGACCCAATGCTGGGGAAGACGATCTGTTCGAAGCGACCCAACGCAAAGTGAATTCACAAAGCTTTGGGGATCTCAAGGAGGTAATTCTCTTATGCGAATCGGCTATCCGCAAAGGATTGGATGAACAGAATGAGAATTTCGCAAAGCAGTTGATTGCATCCACACGGTTTGAGCGTGCAAGTCGCATTTGCGAAGAGATCTTTGATCGATATCCTCCCAGCGATAACTGGCCAACCCTATCTCAACTTGCCCGTGTTGATCTGGAAGCTGCTGTAATACAACAAGAGTTGTTTGCTGAAGCGTATCTGCTGCTAGGACGCATCTATTTGTTGCCTCGCGGAAATCGGAAAAAAGCCCGGGCAGCACTCGATAAAGCGATTATTCAGTCAGAGGGGGATCCTCCGACTCAGGCGATGGGTTATGCGCTCCGCGGAGAAATCCGTAGCAAACCTGAGAATCAACTCGCCGATTTTAATGCCGCTCTGCTTCTGGTCCCGGACCTCACGACGGCACTACGGGCCCGGGGAATTTTTTACATGAGAGCAAACAAACACGAAAAGGCAATTATTGATTTTCGGAAAGTAATAGCCCTTGAACCGGACGATCCTCGTGTTCACGAAATGCTTGGCTTAGGACTTTTGTTTAACAATCAATTGGATGCGGCGCTAGAAACATTTAATCGCTCGCTCGAACTCAATCCGGAACGCGAATCGGCATTGTCATATAGGGCGAGAATTTTTCTGGACCAGGGAAACCTTGATCAGGCACTCCAAGACATCAACAAGGCACTAGATCTGGTTGTCGACAATCTCTCTTGGCGGTTGATTCGGGCAGAAATTTACTGGCAACAGAAAAAATTCAGCGAGGCAATCCGCGACGTGGAGCATGTGCTCACTGTAGACCCAAAACTACTGCGAGCCATTCGGATGCGGGCGGCTATCTTGGCAGAAGATGACCAAATGGATGAGGCGATCGCAGGCCTGAAGCGGGGATTGAATGTTTTGCCGGATAATGACGGTCTGCTGATGTATCTTGCTTTGTTTTATGCGAATAATCGGCAGACCTCCGAGGCATTAAAAACCTACAACAAGTTATTGCAGCGGCCTGTGCCTCAAGCCCCTATTTATCGAAATATGGGAGATCTGCTATTGAATGTCGGTCGCCAATCCGAGGCCATTGCAAACTACGACAAAGCGCTTGAAATTGAGCCTAACGACTCGAGCGTCCTAAATAATCTTGCATGGGTACTGGCAACCTCGCCCGATGCGGAGTTGCGCGATGGCAAACGATCTTTAAAACTTGCCAAGCGTGCTTGTGAGGTGACAGAGTATAAAGAAGCACATATCTTGAGTACGTTAGCTGCGGCGTGTGCGGAAAACGGTGACTTTCCTGAGGCTATCCGTTGGTCGACGGAGGCAGTTGAATTGGGAAACCGTGCCGTGGATGAACAACTGGCCAAAGAACTCAAAAGCTATGAGTCCGGAAAACCCTGGCGTGAAAAACAAACCCCGGTTGATGAGAGCGAGGGAGAACAGGGTGAGCCACAACAGGACAATCGCGAGGTGAGATCAGCTGCTGAAAATTGATCAGGCGACGTCAACCTCGGGTTGAGGATCGGACTGCGTATTTTCTCGCAGGTCATCGAATCCTTTACGCTCGCAAAAATCACCGAAACTCTCACCGTCCTGCCGATCTTGTTTGAAATAAGCAAACAGTGGTAATAGCGTCGCTGCGACCTCTTCACTGGGCACCAGATCCTGATAAATGCGATTTAGCCGATCGCCTTCACGTCTTCCGGCGAGCAAGATGGTATATTTGCCGAGCGTCTTACCGACCAGGCCGATATCCGAGTTATAAGGTCTTGCGCATCCGTTGGGACAACCGGTCATCCTCGTGGTGAAAACTTCATTTTCCAGGCCCATCTTTTTCAGACCCGCCTCAAGCTGATCCATAATGCCCGGCAGCGCACGCTCACTCTCAGCGACCGCCAGACCACAAGTCGGCATCGCCGGACAGGCCATACTCCAGCGACGGACCGTGCTGATCGCCTCGGTGCGGGGAATGCCGTGTTCGTCGAGAATTTGTTCAATCTCGGCTTTTTGATCCGTTTCGATATCGGTAAAGAGAATATTCTGATGGCTCGTAAAACGGAGCGGGGGGCTGAGGCGATGACAAATTTCCCGCAGCGCCGTTTTCAGCATAAAGGTTCCTTCATCCTTGATCCGCCCGTTTTCCACGTTGAGACCATAAAACCACTTGCCATCTCCCTGCTCATGCCAACCTAAATGATCATCAAAGCCGGTAACGGCAAGTGGCTTCGCCGCTTCCAGAGTTTGGCCGTAATATTCCTCGACCTTCTCTCTGAAGTTTTCTAGTCCCCAATTGTGAATCAGGTATTTGAGCCGGGCATTTTTACGATCCGCCCGATTGCCGAAATCACGTTGCACTTTGACCACAGCGGTTGCGACATCAATCACCTGTTCCGGCATGACAAACGCGAGTGGCTTGCCAAGTGCGGGAAATGTTTTTTTGGCCGTGGGTGTGGTTCCAAATCCGCCACCGACGAGCATATTATAGCCGATAATTTTGTCATCTTCACAGATTGCCAGCAGACCCAGATCTTGTGAATAAACATCAATGCAGTTGTCTTCGGGGCGTGCGATGCCCATCTTGAATTTACGGGGCAGGTAGACGTCTCCGTAAATCGGTTCGACCTCAAATGGATTGGTGGTACCACCGACCAATTCCTTTTCCTCTGTCTCTTCATCTGTGAGCCATAACTGATGGTAGGCCTTGGTGCGGGGCATGAAATGCTCAGAGAGTCGATCGGCCATCTCTTGCATCTGGGTATAGATCGGGTTGTTGCGAAAGGGTGCAGGGCAACACATGACATTCCGGTTCACATCCCCACAGGCAGCCAGCGTCGTTGCCTGCACCTCATTGATGCGGCGGATTGTCTTTTTTAGATCGGTTTTCAAAATGCCATGCAGTTGCAAAGCCTGCCGGGTCGTAATGCGGAGCGTCGTGTTTCCAACCTCATCACACAGATCAAGTTCTGCAAGCAACTGTTCCGAGGTGAACTTCCCTCCGGGAACCACGGTGCGGAGCATCATCGAATAGGCTTTGCCGCGACCATCGGCACGGGCGGCTTTTCGCTCGTCGCGATTGTCCTGCTGATAGCTGCCGTGATGCTTAAGCAGTTGGATGCTGCCTTTGCCGAAAAAGGCATTTTCATCCACAAGTTCTTCGGGAATTTCACCCCGCAGGTAGTGACTGGCCTGCTTGAATTTCTCGACCGGACTGACCTTGGGGACGTCGCCGGGCTTTGAAGCTTCGCTCATCGGAGATTTACCAAATTTTTATATTAAATAGATCCGGTGAAATTATATCTGCGAGCACGGAGGCGGGCTACGGGAACTTGTGGTGTTAAACGGCTTGTTTTGCTGATAAATGTATTCTTGGTTGCATGATGTGTGCCGCACGGTATTGGATGATTTGGCAAGGAATTTAATTGGTTAACGCGTAAGAGTCTTATTGATGAAGAAGATTATCGAGAATGCCCTTCAATTGATATCGGTTATTTCTTTGATCGCAATCTCAGGCTGTGGTGA
>JAYYJN010000050.1:0-12782 GCA_036146215.1 Planctomycetota bacterium | reverse complement strand
GCTCTCCACCGATTACCGCACCGGGATAAATATGATTGTGGCACCCGATTGTTACCTGTCCCATAATTGAAACGTTACTTACTAAATGAGTTCCCTGCCCAATGCGCACTCCCGGACCGACTACACAGAAGGGTCCGATTTCCACGTCTTGATCGATTTCCGCGCGCGGGTCAACATAAGCTTGTTCGGCAATAAATGTAGTCATCGAATCTGTATCTGCTTAATCAAAATGTGGTTTGTGGATGCACTAATTAAACTGTTTCGGCAAGCATTAGGCCGTTTTGCGACAAAGAATCTCAATTTCCTCTTCTTTAAGTAATTCGCGGATCAATTCCGCATTCAAACGGTGCCCCGAGCGATGTGCCACCACTTTGCCAACAAGGAAACAACCGGCCAAGGCAAAATCACCCACCATATCCAAGACCTTGTGGCGGGCACATTCATCGTGAAAAAGTAATGTGTTTTCTTTTGGTCCCTCGTCGTCAAATACGAGAACATCGGTTGGCTTCACGCGAGTGCCAAGGCCTTGCGAGAGCAACCACTCTGCTTCCTGCTGTAGCATAAATGTTCTACAGCAGGCAATCTCGTTGCGGAAAACATCGGGGGAGATTGGAAATTCAACCGTCTGTCTTCCTATTGCGAGAGACGATTGCGTGTAATCAAGGCGATAACGAAACGAGGTGACGCCATCGAGTGACGGCTGTACCTCGATCCACTGGTCGTCATCGCCGACCCGAATCGGTTCGCGCACAATTAACCGGGGTTCCCATGCATCTTGGGGGCAGATACCAACTTTATCGATTGCATCGACAAACGCTTTTGAGGAACCATCGCATCCTGGCATCTCGCTCTGATTCACACGTATTTCGCAATTGGTGATGCCGAGACCATTCAACGCGGCCAAAACATGTTCCACCATTTCGACTTGAACACCATCTCGAGCAAGGGTTGTCCGCCGCGGCATTTCCACCCGAAAATTAACATTCGCTGGAATATGGAGCGGACGCTTTAGGTCCTCGCGAACAAAGATGTACCCTGTATCTTTTTTCGCCGGATGGAACTCAACACGAACGTCTTTGCCGCTCCAGTAGCCGAAACCTTCAACGGTTGCAACATTGGCTACAGTTGCCTGGCATCTTGGGCCGCGATGCGGTTGAGCATCCTGGACTGAGTATGGGCCTTCGGTCGGGCCAGCGACTGTCGACATTCCTGCCTCCCTGCAGTGCAAAGCCGATTCCGCTAAAAGATCGTCTGCTTCCAATGCAGACGAAAAAATAAGTTATTCGATCAAATTATCGTTGCGGCGGAACACCGACGCGACCGCCGACAGGCCCTGCACCTTGATTCGTTTGATTATTCAAGCTGGCAAGAATATGCGGCGTAATATCAATTCCTGGTTGATGATAAACAATGGGCTTGCTGACTCCACGAACAACTTGTTGAGGCTGAGCGGGATCAATTGGTTCCCCATTAAATGAAATGACGAGGTCGATACGGTTTTGCTCACAATAACGTTTTGTAACCGTCTTCACCTCATAATATACGGTCCACAAGATCTGTGATTCCCTCTTGCGAATCTCTTTTTTCTGCTTATTCGCGTTGATACTCCAATCGGCTTTAGCGCGATTCACCTCTTCATCGAGTTGATTATAGTCTTGTGTTGAAGGCTTCAGTTCCCGCAACTTCATTTCTAACTCATTGATGCGCATTCGCTCGGCCTTGAGCTCTTCGCCCGCCTTATCAAATTGGACTTTAAGCCCCTCCATCTGCTGCTTGAAGGCAACATGATTTTCCAGAATGTACTTAATGTCGATCACGGCGACCCGGCTTTGGGGAACGCCAACATTCTGGGCGGCTAGGTAATCCACTGCAATCAGATTCAAAATTGCAGGAATGAACAGAAAGGGCGTCACGCCCAACATGGTCTTTATAATGCGGTTTTTCACTTCCAGCGCTCCTTGCTTACTCAATTTGGCCATCCTTGACCCAAAATCAATCGATCCGTGGGGTACCCCATTAACTGAATAACCTGGACTACAGATTCGCGGGGCAGACCTGAATCGCGGCGGCATTGTGAAGACATGCGTTACCGGTGTAAAGCCCAGTTTTATCATTCAACGGTACAGGTAAAGCAGAGAGACCATCAGTCAGCAGACAGTGACCGAAAATAGAGATAGAACATGAATGTGTGAATTCATTCACATGATTCAAGAACAAAACATTTATTTTGAATACCGTTTTAGTACTGCTATCACCGCTGGCGAATCACAAGATCGATCGCAGACAACGTTCAATCTTTTTTTTGTGTCCATTTTTTAATTTTCTCCCATGTCTTTGCCAGTCCTTCAATCTCGTTGCCGCTATTTTTCTTCTGCTCAACGTCATTGCTCTGACTCCTCTCTGCTATTTCCGCATCAGCTTTTTCCCTTGGATAATGTTGCTTAATAATGCGGTTAACATCAACGCTTGTGCATAACACGGCCCTTACAGGAATCCCTAGCTTGAGCTTCAAATCCTCTTCAAGCTGCAAGTCTAAAGGGTTTGGTGATGCAAGCAACAGGTGATTATTTTCGACCATGAAAGGCACTACGGAATGTGTTCTGGCTATCAAAGCCGAGATTTTCGAAAATAAATTTTCATCGATTCTCACATCCGCGAGCTCAATGAACGGAAGGCCTTCTGCCTGGGCAAACGCTTGCATCACGGTCAACTGCGGTAATAGTTCTTTTTGACAAATCGCGTCACGCAACGAAAGGCCGACTAATGAGGCATAATTTTCCGCCAACTCAAGCTGCGTACGGTTCAGCAACTTCTTCCGAAGCAGGATATCTGCAAGACCACCCTGTTGTTCCCTTATCTTCGCTTCTTTGCGTCCCAGAGAAATATCATATTCTTTTTTTCGTTTAACGTCCGTGAGACAAAGCATAGCCCGCGCGAGTTCATTCAGTAGATCTTGTGAAGCAACACTAAAGTCACCCGTTGCAAATTTTCGAGCATGATTATGCATCTTGCGATAGTGACGGCGCACACGATCCTGATCATCTTCAAATGGTTTTAGTCGCAACAATTGGTAAAAGTTCAGCGGGCGCTCTGTCTCTTTGATTCCCAGCCAATCTCGATAAACATCTAAAGATTTTTCGGAATTCATGGAGATACAAAATAAGGTTGAAACGCAAGCTAATGACTAAGAAGATTCGCCAGGCTCACAATGACATCGACTGACCAATCGTGTGAAATTCGCATTTGGTGAGATCGCTCTATCAGGACATCTGCAGATCTAGTTCAACGAAGCAACTTGCTGGAGATAATGACCCATGAACGACCACCAGCGCAATACCCGCGATTTATTCCACGCGATACGTGTTTGCCAAGTCTACAAGAACATCAATCTTCGATTCATCCAGAGCACCTTGTCTTTCGATTTCCGTTTTGGCAGTGACAGAACCTGTTTTTTCTTCCGCCTGGACACTGATGCGACCGGATTCATCGAACCGGTATACCACCTCAACGGGAGAACCCTTAGGTAAGTTTTCCGGCAAATCAGTAATTCGACAATCGCCAATCTGAACGCACGCCGACGGATCAGGAGCCTCCCCCTGGAGCACTTTGACATGTACTCGCTGCTGACCCTCTTTATTAGTGACGAATTTTTGTCGTTTCTCTGCAGGCAGCTTCGTATTTCTTGGGATCATCACATAGTTATAGGGTTTATCGTTTTTTGGATTTCGCGTCACAATTCCCAGACCATGTGAATTAACGTTTGTCTGTTTGATCGAGCTGAGCATTTTGCGCAAGCTCTCTGCCATGCCATTCTGTTGCTTTCGATGCTTCGCTTCGAGAATCGAAGCGTGTATCGCCGCCCCCTGGGCAACTGCTGTGAATGGAGAAAGATCTTCGAAGGGGGCAATGCCGATGACATCTGCAAGTCGATTGCGGACTGCCGGCATAAGACTGGAGCCACCGACCATTACCAGACAATCCAATTGCTCTGCTGAGATGTTCGCTTGCTCAATCACGTTTTCAGTCGTATCTATCGTTCGCTGCGTAAGATCAGCAGTTAGTTCCTCCAACTGATCTCTTGTTATCTGAATAGAGGATGATTTCCCATTGCAGCGGCACGAGATATTCGTTTCTTCCGATTGGCTGAGGGCAATCTTTGCTTGATCACATTCGAAGCGAATCATTTGCTCTGCGGTCGCCACCTCTCGAAAATCAATTCCATGCTCCTGCTGAAATTGGTCCGCGGCGTAATTAAGCAGTCGATCATTCCAATCGACGCCGCCCAGCATTACATCGCCATCGGTAGCGAGCACGCGAAAATGATTCTGCGCGCAACTCACGACGGTGACATCAAACGTACCGCCTCCAAGATCATAAACTAGGACATGACGGGGCTTCTCATTCTCGCCCATCTCGCCTAGCGCGTTATCTTTCCACGCGTACGTTAACGTTGCAGCCGTCGGTTCATTGATAATATCAATGACGTGCAGTCCAGCAATCTTACCCGCATCTTGTGTTGCCTTTCTACGAAGATCATTGAAGTAGTAGGGGACAGTGATCACTGCATTACCGATCTTGCCCAATTGCTTTTCTGCATCTTGCTTCAATTTCTTCAAAATCAACGCGGACAAAAACTCCGGTGTAATTTCCTTGCCGTCAAATGTTTTCTTATATTCTTCTTCCGTTTCTCCCATGTGCCGCTTAATCCGATCTACAACGTTGTCGGGGTCCTCCATTGCGGCACGCATCTTATTCGGGCCCACAACAACGTGCCCACTGTTGGCGAGGAGAATCAAACTGGGGAGTTCCTGCTCCCCGTCATCATTGACGACCGGAACTGGAATACCATCTTCATTCAGATAGGCCAACGTGGAGAACGTTGTGCCTAAATCGATACCGACCGTACGGCCTTCTTGAAATTTCATTTACGTCTATAAAGCCAGTCAGGGTAGCGGTCACGGCCAAACGAATTTTTGACCTGCAAAGCTGCCAGAGTACATAAACTCGGTGCTGGCGAAAACAAAGGGATAACGCGGAAGACCAGGTCGACAGCGAAACGAAACAGTCTGGAATCAATCTGTTTCAATAACCTCTTTCACCAACTGCACAAAATGGGGACTGCTACTTTTCTCTGTGAGTTCAACAGCCCGCTTATCGGCTTGCCTTCTCTGATTGTACTCATAGAGGGCCACCCGCTTCAACGACTGATTGAAAACTCCCCAGTATGCCTTAAGCCGAACCTCTGCAACCACCTTTTTCCGACTTGCACGCTTTGCTTTCGGTTTTTTCTCTGCTTTCTTAGCCTCTTTCTTTTTGGCAGTTGACTTTTTTCCCGTGGTCTTTTTCGTGGCGGTTTTTTTTGCCGCCGCCTTTTTCGTTGACGAAGATTTTGCCGAACTCGTCTTTTTCTTTTTTACTTTAGATGCCGAGTCAGATTTGGTGGATTTTTTTTTGGAAGTCGTTGCCTTACGCGCCATTTTCTGTTACCCGGAAGATTAAAATTTAAAAAGAGGTGTCACTGCCAACATTCTTTAGATCCAGCGCGCTTTGAGCAGATCGTTCCACCCTCGCTGAATAGCCCGCTATCCTACTCCATGGACACAAGATCTTCCAGATACCCCTTACCAGGAGCGTTTATAACACGCCTACCGACATACGTATTAGCTCGACAGTGAGCGCGGTGAGCGTGGTCAGGAACTGTTGGAACGGTTCTTCAAGTAATCCTGTCGCTGCAGAGCGTAGCTCTCCGCCGTCTGCTCATTGCTCACTTCCACCGAATCGACAGTCGGGGAATTATCGGATTTAGAATCAACTTGCAACTGTTTATATAGCTTTTCGAGATAAGAACGACACCAGCCGCATCCAGTCCCGGCACCAAAACACTGGCTCAACTGACTGGCGGTAGATGGCTTTTCGTTCCGTATGTAATTGATCACCTTGCGCTTCGATACGTGAAAACAAAGACAAACATCATCATCAAGTTGCATCGATCAAATACCTTATGGTTCAATCAGTTTCGGCAAAATCTGGTGGGAATTCTCTAACGGTGATCGGTAGCCAGATACAGGGCGATTCTACACGCTTTGTGATACCAAGATAGGTCCAACTCTTCGCGACAAGTGTGCTGAAACAATTGGCCACATCCTAAAGTAACCGTGGGAATTCCCCGGGCTGTGAGCCAATTTGCATCAAGTCCACCCGCACTACAAAAAGGAACCGGCACACCTCCCATCGCTTGGACCGCCGCTTCTGCGTATTTGAGACATGGCTCATTCTGCCTCAAACGAAAAGATTCGTAGTCGGTCTGACCTGTGAAAGTCACCGTTCCGGAATCTCCTGTGGAATTTATAACCTGCTTAGCTGCCTGCAAAAATGAGTTTTTAATTTGAGCAACTATCTTACTGCGAAAACCTTTATTGTAGCTTCTCGCCTCTGCCTTCAGTTCAACCGTATCCGCAACAACATTGGTGGCGGTTCCTCCGTCGATCACTCCGATGTTACTCGTGCCCCGCTGCCGACCCTTGATAATTTGCCCATGCCATCCGCGATTCTGTAAATCAGCAATCGCCAATCCGGCGATTACAATAGCACTGACACCCTTCTCGGGAGCACCACCAGCATGACTCGCCCTACCGGACACTTTAATTTGCATCCGATAACCACCGGTTGCCCCAATGGTTAATTTTTCGGGCGAACCTCCATCGAAGTTAAATGCCAATTTTGGATTTTGCAACATTCCCAATGAAGCGTGACGGACACCCTGCAAACCAACTTCCTCCTGCACAGACCACAAAAAAGTAAGTGGGGGACATGGTAGTTTTTTTTCCAAAATCTCGAGTGCTGTATTGAGTAGGACAGCAACTCCGGCTCGATCGTCTGCGCCCAAACCGCCGTTAGGATTTTTCGAAGCGATGCGGCTACCCTTAAGCACAGGCTCAGCATCGACGCAAATGGGCACGGTATCCATATGCGCAATAAACATACGACGTGCTGATCGCAGTTTACCTCGCATCCGCAGCGCAAAATTTCCTGTTTGACCAATTAGACGTGTTCTACGGTGAGCTTGATCTGATTTCAGCCACGACGGATCACACCCCGCCTGCAGTAATCGTCGCCTGATATAGTCGACAACCATTTGCTCGCCCCCGCTTGCTCCCGGGATTTTCATTAATTCCAGCACGAGTTCCGTTGCACGACTCAAATTGGGCTCTGGGATTAAATTCGACACGTCGGGATCTCTCAATTGCGACTCAAGGTTAGATGCTGTGCCGAGGGGCAACGTTCTGCCGCCCGTCCGGTTTACAACCAAAGTTACTGCACATTATCCTAAATTGCCTGGAATCGATCCGTAAAGGTGCAGTGGCAGTGTCGGCCGTTTTCTTCCAACCGCTCCAAACCCAATGCACGCTACGAGAGGAATTTTATCGTGAAAATTTTTCTTGCGGGAATTATGCAAGGGTCGCTCCAGTCACCGGAAATGCACGACCAGGATTATCGGTCCCGACTGCGTGGGACGCTTCCAACATACCTACCCGAATATGAGGTCTACGATCCCCTCGAATTTCATGCAGAATCGATCGGCTATGCAGATCAAAAAGGCCGCGGCGTATTCTTACACCACAACAAGATGTGCGCGGAAATTGACCTTTTGATCGCTTCTGTCCCAGAAGCTTCAATGGGCACCGCAATAGAAATGTGGGAGGCATGGAGACACGACAAATTGGTCATCAGCATCAGCCCACTCAAACACAACTGGGCGGTAAAATACCTGAGTCATATTGTGTTCGAACAAGAATCAGATTTTTTAAAAGCCTTGCAAAACGGAACGCTCAGACAACAATTAATTGAATTGGGTGCACCGCTCAGACCCAAATAGCAGATACGGCAGATGAAACTTGTTGTATTGGCATCACCAATACGCACTTCCTCATCTTAAATTTCATTTTCGATAAAATTTAATCTGGGCATCAGTCATTTCTCTCGCATAATTTACAAGTTAAAAACTCATGTCATTAGAAACAATTGAACCGGTCGGTCTGCGCGTGCTGATCAGTAAAGATTCTGAAAAAAAGAAAACTCGTGGTGGAATCCATCTGCCTGATGATGCAAAAACGCCTGTGCTTACGGGGCGAGTGGTCGCGATTAGCGTGCAGATTGAAAGCAATCCTGACTATCCATTACAGAAATATGACAAAGTCTTGATCGATCCAAGAAATGGAATTCCAGTCGATTTTGAAAAAGACAATCGCCTTTTTATCGTACCGGTTGAGGATGTTGTTGCCGTGTTTCGTAAAGCAGATACCATTAACGAGGAACTTTAGTTGAGCGAAAAATAAAGGTTGAATCGCCATTCACCTTGGTGGGAAGTGGCGGGAATCAACCTCGGATCCGCTTGATGGAATCCGTTGTAAACACCTAATTTACTGAAGGGTCGTCCGGAAAGTGCTTTATTCGGGTACCACTTGCAAATACGCGGTTAGTCACGGCTTTGCCAACATGCTGCCAAAGGTCTTGGGCTGGATGAAAAATATATGTTTTTTTCGCTGGCGCGATGATCCATCCACCCTGCGTTAGTTCTTGCTCCAGTTGGCCCGCGCCCCAACCGGCATAGCCGCTGAACAAGCGAAGATGTGCATCCTTAAACCGAACCAATTGATCCAGATGTTCTCGATGTGCCGCCAGATAGATACCAGGGATAATCTCAGCCTCGGCCAGGGCGACCTGAGAGTGCAATGCAAGTAGAGGTCCCTTAACCGGTCCACCCGAGTTGATCGGTTGATCATTGTCATCACGGAGATGGCTCCAAATATCCCCAAGCGTTCTGTCCGATAGGCGATTTAAAATAACGCCAAACGCACCCTGATCATCGTGCTCGATTACCAAGACAACAGTGTGGCTAAAATGAGGATCTACCAACTGTGTAGAGGCAAGCAGTAATTGGCCTTTAAGCGATTTCATTCTGTCGGATCCAGTTCAAGTCTTCACGCAATTTTTACCAACGGGGATCATTGTGTCCATTGAGCGTCGTCCCAAAAGCCCCCCTTAAGGTCTCGAAATAGGCATAGGGCTCATTCTTCACTCCACGGCCACGAGGGTCGACTCGAAGCTCTCGCCTGATCTGAGGGTTTGCCGAGCATGCATCGCGTGATTACAAAAGATCAAAGGGCAACTATTCCTCGATCGATTCTGAGTATAAATTGGTATCTTTGTCTGGCCCTGTATGATTCGTAGGTGTTTATAGGTGTTGTTTGATGGAAAATAAGTCTGTTGAAGGTGGTGAAGGAAGTTCCAAAAATTCGCCGAAGGCCCAACCGCTTCCCGAAAGTCCTGACACCGGTTCTGCAAAGCAGCACGAGTCGACCGAGGATCTACCTGAGTCACCGACCACAAAGAAACACAAAATTAAAATCGGCTCCCAACGAGACAATGCCGAAAAAACTGGCACGCACGGACACCATATTTCCTAGGGCACGGAAGTAGCACACCCGTCTCAGGAGAATGCGGCGACCGGCAACTCAAAGGCTGGTGCAACAAACATTCCACCAACGATTGATTCGGTCGTCACGCCGGAGCTGCAAAAAGAGATCGATTTAGCGATCAGTGACGCGCAACTCGATCAATTGTTAACGTCACCTGCTGCAATTGCCAATGACGCGTTGGCAGCAGGTGAACGCGTTGAAGGCAAAGTACACTCAGTCAGTGAAGAACATGTCCTCATTGACTTATCGCGACCCCACCAAGGCATACTCGCAATCAAACAATTGGAATCAAATCCCGAGATTGGGGATTCGATGTCAGTTGTTGTACGTAGTTTTGATCCGGTCGAGGGAATCTATGAATTGGCAATCCCGGGCGCCGTTTCAGACGTCGAGAATTGGCACGACATCGAAGAGAGCATGATGGTCGAGGTCTCGGTTACCGGACATAACAAGGGGGGACTGGAAGTTACTGCCCATGGACTCCGAGGTTTTATCCCGGCAAGTCAAATTGCCCTTTTTCGAGTCAACGATTTCGAGGAATTTGTCGGTAACAAATTTGCATGTATCGTCACGAAGGTTGAACCCGAACGAAAAAATCTCATCCTCAGTCGGCGGGCCGTTTTGGAACGGGAACGTGAAGCCAACAAAGAGAAATTGTTGTTACAACTTGAGTCAGGACAAATTCGCGAGGGCACGGTCATTCGACTTCAACCTTTCGGCGCATTTGTTGACCTGGGCGGAATCGACGGGTTGATTCACGTAAGTAAAATGAGTTGGACGCGAATTAACGATCCAAGTGAAGTCTTAACTGAAGGCCAGTCAATCAAAGTAAAAATCGAAAGGGTGAATAGGGAGACTGGAAAAATAAGCCTTTCCTATCGGGATACATTTGAAAATCCATGGGATTCTGCGGCAGCGCGTTATCCTGCGCGTTCACGCGTCAAAGGAACCGTTACTCGATTGACGGACTTTGGAGCGTTTATTCGCCTGGAAGCTGGTATTGAGGGATTGATACACGTCTCTGAGATAGCGCACCGGAGGGTGCGCCGTGCCAGTGATATTCTTCAGCAAGATCAGCAACTTGAGGTTCAGGTCTTAAACGTCGACCCCCAAGCACAACGTATAAGCCTCTCTCTCAAGGCCCTTGAGTCGCCACCAGATCTTGAGAATGCGGCGGAAGAAGGTCAAACTTCGCAGGCGACGAATGTTGGCAAAAAAGCGGTGCGGGCCGACTTGAGAGGTGGCACGGATCGGAAGAGCGGGGGCGAGCAGTTTGGGTTGAAGTGGTAAATCACCCGATTTAAGCACTCTACTCACGGAATTTAATGGGTCAGACAAACCAGGGCGAGTTTCGCCTTGACCCTCACATCCGAATCTGATTCGATGACGTTTTCCGACGCCGTCTAATTTCCTATCTCTCTATCTGACAGGTGTTTGCAGAAACGTATAGCTCGGGGCCGCGATTTTTTTGTGACGGGTTTCTCACCCACGGCAACTCACGGTGTGAAGTGCACAAAATAACATCGCACCTGCAACACTTGGACGCAGGCGATTTGGTTGGACACAAGCAATTACACCGACGAACAATTGGCTGCTGAGGCAGCTCGTGAGGGATCGGACGGACCAGCATTTCGGTGTCTCATGGAGCGTTTTCGTCAGCCTGTCTGGCGAATTTGCTACCGCCTGATGTGTAACGAAACAGATGCAGCGGACGCTGCGCAAGAAGTTTTTGTACGTCTTTTTTTGAGTCGAAAAAAATTTGAAGGACGCTCCAAATATTCAACTTGGCTCCATGGAATAGCAATCCGTACTTGTTTGACTTTAAGACGCTCCAGAGGGCGTCGCCAGAAACACGAAATAGTAGATCAAGAGATCCTATCGCACCGCCACCCACTTAAAGATGCGAACCAGACCCTACCTTTAGATCTGATGACCATGCTCGATATTCTCAATGAGAAAGATCGTGCCATGCTGATTTTAAAATATGCAGAATCTTATAGCTACGACGAATTGGCAGAACTCTTCAACCTTTCGGTGAGCGGTTGCAAAATGCGAATAAGTCGAGCCCGGAAGCAGATACAAAAAGCATTTCCCGAAAATTTTTCGTAATTTATTACTCGATTATGGCAACCGACTTATTTGACCACCTCGCAGAAGACAACATACCGGAGCCTCCGGATGAATTCGACCAAGAGTTTCACGCGAGGTTGAATCGTACGTTATTAACAATCCAAACATTTGAGATGTGCATTCGCGCTTTGCCCTGGTTTTTGCGTTACTTTAGCCAGGCTGTTGTGGGTGCCATTCGTTTCACAATGACTGGTCAATACGAAGACCCGGATAAATCAGAATTAAAATAAATGAAAAGGGTACATCCTTTCGGGCATTTTTGCATTGGAGAACAATATCGGCTTTCAACATTATTCAATTTGTCAGTCGAAATTTTTATCGCGGAAGTTCATAGGTTGATGGATCAACCTATTAATTTGTCCACTTTTTAGAGAGGAGTCTCGCATGATCACGTTATTTGCAGACGCATCAACAAGCGACTACCCCGGAGTAGTTCAGAATACGGCGCAGAAGTGGAGTGAGATTTTTGTTTCCAGTTTTCAGTCGGCATTTGGACAAATTGTTTCAGTCCTGCCTAATCTTCTGGCCATGATTGCCATCCTACTTGTGGGTTACTTGATCGCCCGCATTATCGGGCGAGTCGCTGCAGCTATTTCTGAGAAAATCGGGCTGCAAACGGCTGCCGAAAGAAGCGGACTGGTCACCTCGATGCAACAAGTCGGTATCAAACGAAGCGTGCCTTCGATCGTCGGATTAATGTTTTTCTGGTTGCTGATGTGCGTTTTCCTGACCGCTGGGTTCAATATCCTGGGTTGGGAGGGGATTTCCAGTGGAATGGAAACAATCATCGCCTACATTCCCAAGCTTCTGGTTGCGACCGTTGTCGTTGTCATTGGACTACTGATTGCAACCTTCATCCGCGGGGTGATCGCTACCAGTGCTGATCGAGCCGGGATTGGTTATGCCCAGCAATTGGCAAGCGGTTGCTACTATGTCCTCGCACTGATGATTTTTATGGCCGCTTTTGACCAACTCGAAATTAAGTTCGAGCTATTTAACTATGCTATGCTCATTGCGTTCTCTGGAATTGCGCTTGGTTTTGGCCTCTCGTTTGGCCTTGGTGGTCGAGAGGTGGTAAGCGGTATCTTGGCTGGTTATTATCTCCGCCAACGCATCCAAGCTGGCGACAATGTAAAAATCGCCAATATGGAAGGCACGGTTCGTGACGTTGGT
>JAYYJN010000049.1:0-2519 GCA_036146215.1 Planctomycetota bacterium | reverse complement strand
GGCCAGTGCGAGTCGTTCCGGTGGCGCATCCGATTCGAGCAAATCACAGAGTTGTCCCTGCAGGCGGCCATCGGCATCGAGGTTATAAATAATCCGGTCGACCAACAGTCGTGTCTCCTCGTCCAGGTCGAACCAACTAATCTGATTGTGGAGATGATCTTGAAGTGTTTGCGGCCGATTTACCATGTTGGCCATAGTGTCATGACGCCGAAGGGCGTCTTGTTCCATGCGATCGGCCGATGGCTGCCGTCGCTCCTCAAAAGTTTCGGGCCACTCGTCGTTCATCTGATCGAGTCGCTCGAAGTCGTCCTGATTATCCCGCGTTTCATCGACGACCAGTTCTTTTTCTGAATCGGCTGCCGTGTCACCCTTTTCTTGTTCAAATTGCTCGTCTGGTAAATCGGGATCGACTTCCAACAGATCAAGCACCGGATTTTCTTCGATCTCCTGCTCAATCCGCTCTTGCAGGGCTAGAATCGGTAACTGCAAGATCTCCATCGACTGGATCATGCGAGGCGCAAGAATCTGCTTCTGCGCCATTTTTAGTTGTTGACCGAAACTGAGTCGCATCGTGTTCTCTCACCGTCTGTCTGTGCCGCCAAAATCGGGTAACCGCAACTGTCACGGCCTCCCCTACGGGTAGTTTAGCTTACTGCCGGGGTTGGTATACAAGGGATTGTCGGCTCGTGGCAGAAAGACCATCTATAACTACGTAAAAACCGCTAAAATGGTTGCCGTCCGGTGATCGCATCAGTAAGCATTTCTCGGTTAGCGTGTTCCAGGACACTGCCACTGGTGATTCCGCGAGCCAGTCTGGTGACCTTTACCGGAAGATCGGCCAGGATGTTGCTCAGATACAAGGCGGTACCATCACCCTCAAGAGTGGGATTGGTGCCCATAATAATTTCTTCAACTCCACCCTCTTTGATTCGCCCGCATAGACTTTCGATGGTGAGTTGCTCTGGACCGACGCCTTCCAGAGGCGCCAATCGCCCGAGTAGGACATGATAAAGACCGCGATAGGTCCCGGCCGCTTCCAGTGCCATCAGGTCACGCGGTTGCTCCACTACCAGAATCCGCGCGGTGTCTCGTTTGCTGTCGCGACAGATGCCACAACGTTCGCCTTCGGTTAGGTTGAAACAACTTTTGCAATAGGCCACGTTCTGTTTCACACTCTGGATCGCTTCGGCTAATGCCGTGGCCTCTGGTTCTGAAATCCGGAGAATGTGATAGGCCAATCGCTCTGCCGATTTTTTTCCGATCCCCGGAAGCTTGGTAAAGTGCTCCACAAGATTCGCGACCGATTCGCTGACTTGGTCCATCGCTTTTCCTGAACGTTTGCAAACGCTGCGGCTGGCAGCGCTGGATTAACTACCGGGGGATGGTGGTATGGTACCTGATCCGTCGCCAAGGGAATTGAGCGCATCACTCAAGCCAGGAATATCCATACCGCCAGCAAGATCTTGCATCGTTCGGGCCTGTTCCTCCTTTGCTTTTTGTAATGCCGCATTGGTCGCCGCCGGCACCAGATCCTCAATTAATTCCAGGTCTTGTTTTTCCAGCAGTGACGGATCAATCGAAATTCGGAGCATTTCACCCAAGCCATTCACTTCGACCTCGACGAGCCCTCCACCCGCGTTTCCGACTGCCCGCATTGCCGATAGCTGTCCATTCATTTCCTTCATCCGCGACCCCATCGATTGGGCCTGCTTGAGCATGCCGGCAAGATCTCCGATTCCTTTGAACATGGTGTTACTCCATCGAGGGATTAAAATATTCACAACACGTATCGGCTCGCTCATTTGGCCGTGCTACGTGAACTGTCCAATCATTTTTTCTGCTCAATCGTGGTCGGTCGAGCACCAAAAAGTTCCTGGGCTCGACGAACCAAAGGACTTTCAGCGACCGCCAGCCTGCTTTCCTGGCGTTGCGTAGCGCGAGGTACGACCGGTTCGGGTGCATCCGCTTCCTCGATCAGATCAAATTCTACACGAATCGGTTGACCGACCGCAGCAGCAATCGCTTCGCTGATTTGACGCGCATTCTCAGGCCGCGCGCAAACCGATTTACAGATTTTATATCGCTCAGTAAATAGAATTCGAAACTGGCCTGCGGGGGTCACCTCCACCGAGTCATACTCTTGTGCGTTGGCAAGCACAATTCCGGAGAGCTGCCCACGGGCCTGTTCCCAGACACGATCCGCACTCTGATTGCTCAATCCCAATGAACGCTTGTCGAGGGAACCTGCCGCTTCGTCCGATTGCTCTTTCGCTACCGAAGGCTGTTTAGGCGGAGCAGTCGGAGACTCTTCCAACGGTTTTTTGCCTCGCTGCTTGGGCGCCCCTCTCACGACTTCATCTTTACCTGCAACTGTGGCATTCGACGATTTGCGAGCTGCAGGCCGGGGATTGGGTTGCGATGCACTCGCTGGTTGCTTAGGAGGAGCGGGGGTTAATTTTTTTTTTGTTTCGCTCTTCGCTGCGTCGTCCATTGAATCCAAGCGAGCGAGCAGTGTACCA
>JAYYJN010000048.1:0-8411 GCA_036146215.1 Planctomycetota bacterium | reverse complement strand
CGGTTCGACAATTTTCCAAGGGAATGCGACAACGACTAGGCCTTGTCGGTGCATTGTTGCACGATCCGGAGATACTGATCCTCGATGAACCGACCGATGGCCTCGACCCCACCGGCAGGAAGGAGGTCCGCGATCTGCTTTTGGCGGCAAAAAATGGTGGCAAGACAATTTTTCTCAATAGCCACTTATTGCAAGAGGTGGAGCAAATCTCGGATCAAATTGCCATTCTCGATCAAGGGGCATTGAAGTTCTTCGGACCTCAAAACGCAATGCAGGTCGGCGACTCATTGCAGGTGGAATTTGAACTTCGCGGTTCAGAAACCGAGGCCCGGGCGGCTCTGGATCTCTATGGAGAAGTCTCATGGCAACCGCTGGCCGAGGGCCATTTCCGCGTTGGGCTAAAACTAGCGGATCAGTTGGCAATCGATCAATGCATTGATGGATTACGTGCCGGAGGAATCAGTATCGTTGGACTCAAGCATGGCGATTCGCTAGAAACCGTATTTTTAAAACTCGTGAAGCCCCCTATCGGGAGGACGAGGAAAGAGGATCAATGAAACCCTACTTGGCAGTCATTCTGGATTCGTTTCACGCTGCTGCGCACTCACGTATTCTGTGGATCACCATGGTTTTGATTTCAGGGTTTCTCGCCTCGATTTATCCGCTATCGCTCGATGAGGTGCAAACTGAGTTAATTGGTACGGGACTGCAATTGCGTTATGCCGGTCGCGATTTTGGACCGGTCATCCAACTCCCGGCAGAGACATCTGCCGAGTTGCGTGCGATCGCGCTGGCCTGGTTTATGGATCATGTTGTGGACTTAATTGTCGGATTTTTCGGTATCTTTGTGGCACTGGTTGTTTCCTGCGGTGTGATACCGTAAACCTACCGCACCGGATCGGTGGAACTATTGCTGAGAAAGCCGATCCACCGACCCTGTTTGTTCATGGCAAAGTTCGTTGGAGGCTGTGTTTTTGTGTTACTGAATATTTCTTATCTGATTTGCGGACTCTACTTCATTGTTGGCCTGCGGTGGGAGCTTTGGGATATACGTATTTTGATTGCCATTCCCGTGTTTGTTTTTTACTTTATGCTGCTGTTTTCGATTTCTGCCATGGTAGGGCTTTTTTCTCGCAGGGCTATCCTTTCGCTGTTTGCCGCTTTGATGTTCTGGGGCATTTGCATTCTGGTCGGTAATGCCAAGCTGGCAATGGAAAAATTTCTTCCCAAGCAAGTGGGGGTCGACCGTGCCGCTCAGGTCACAGATTCTGAATCAACAGACGGTGCGGATGGAAGCTCAGGATCCGAAGACGATGATCGCTTCTGGCGGTCAGTCTACACGTTTGCAATCGTGCCGCTCCACGCTGTGTTGCCTAAGCCGTTGGAGTTGGATGACACGGTGCAATACGTTCTGGACCGCCGAAATGGGCAAAAAATTGTTGCTCCCTGGTCTCCGGTGATTTCCAGTGGCCTTTTTCTGGTGGTGATCCTAGGGATTTGTTGTACCAAGAGTGTATGGGCCGAATACTGAGGGATGACTCGGGTCAAAAACAGAATCAATCGGAGCCTTCCGCATTTGAGCGTGCTGCCGAACATGTGCGGAGTTTTCCGCAGGCTCCCGGTGTCTACTTGATGAAGGATGTCGCAGGGGTGGTTATTTACATCGGCAAGGCAAACAATTTACGTGCGCGGGCCGGCAGCTATTTTCTCAAAGCGGCTCGCGAGGAACCGCGAACTGCAAACTGGGTACACACCATCGCGGAGGTTGATTTTATCGAGGCTGAAAGCGAGGTCGACGCGCTGCTGATGGAGTCTCGGCTCATTAAAGATATCCAACCACTACACAATCGCGAACTTAAAGATGGAAAGAGCTTTCCGTATCTGCAGATTACGACCCGCGAAGATTTTCCGCGAGTCGAAGTCACGCGACAGCCCCAATCGAGCGGCGTAAAGCTTTATGGTCCTTTTCTCAGCGCGGGAACGCTCCGCGGGGCCATGCAGGTTTTGCAGCGGATATTCAAATTCCGGACTTGTGAACTCGATATTGAAGAAGGAGATGAAAAGTGGCAATGGTTTCGACCCTGTCTTCTGGCCTCAATCGATCAATGCACCGCGCCCTGCAACTTACGAATATCTCGAGAGGAGTATCGAGAAGACATTCGGCGTTTCAAAATGTTCATGGAGGGCAAGAAAAAGAAATTGCTCTCGCAGATGCGCGACCAAATGCAGGAAGCCTCCAAAGCAAGGCAATTTGAGCAGGCTGCCCGCTTACGGGACGAGATCCAATTGATCGAAACCCTCGACCAACGCGGCGAACTAGAGACGCATGCTCAGGTTGAAGTATTTCAAATCGATCCAAAAAAGGGATTGGCAGGTTTAAAGCAGGTTCTGGGACTTACAAAAATGCCACGCTCGATTGAAGGTGTCGACATAGCCCACTTGGGTGGCACCGACACGGTTGCCAGTGTGGTGCAATTTATTGACGGACTGCCCTTCAAGCCGGGCTATCGGCGTTACAAAATTCGTGGCGTCGACGGGATTGATGACTATCGTTCTCTCGCGGAAGTTGTAAGTCGTCGTTTTCGTCGCTTGGAAGCAGAGGGACAACTTTTTCCTGATTTGCTTCTGATCGATGGAGGACGGGGCCAGTTAAATGCGATTCTGCAGGCGTTTGCCGCACTCAAAATTAATCCGCCGACGGTTTTAGCGCTTGCGAAAAAAGAGGAGGAGATTTACCTGCCCGGTGTGGCAGATCCGTTGCGACTTTCCCGACAAAGTTTTGCCTTGCGGTTGCTGCAATACGTGCGGGATGAAGCCCATCGATTCGCTCAGCACTATCATCATCTACTGCGGAGCAAATCAGTGCTCCCCGAAGATTAAGTCATCGGTCAACCGTTTTCTGCCATAGCAACGAACGTGCCGGTGTTGCTCGCAATCAATTTGCCGTCCGAGAAGATGTCGCTGGTTACAAGGATACGCGCGGTGCCATTTTCGGACAGCGTCGTGGTAAATGACTCCAGGGCGTTGTCTGAAAGAGTTCGGGATCGTGACTCCATGTCACTCAGTCCAGGTTTACTGAATTCGGTTTCACTGTGTTGGATGACAAGTTCAGCAGGAATCGTCCGCAATTGAAGATTGCCCCAGATCGCGACAAATCCAGTCACGATTCCAAGGGCAGCGATACTGCCACCGAATGCGGATTGCTGGTGATTGATGTTGGCCTTCAGGGGAGCGGTTGCGATGACTCCTTCACCAGAGAAGCTTTGCACGCGGATTCCCATCTGTGAAGTCACGGGAATTTGCTCATGCAAATGCTGATTGATCTCGTCCACGGTCGGCATGGCAGAAATTTGCTCCTGAATTGATTCGATATTCGCCAATGCGAGGATTGCAGGTTGCGATCTATGATCCGCAATTTGCAGAATATTGCAACGCCAGCACAAGCCAGCAAAAGAATGAAGCCAATCGAGGAGAAAACCCGAGCGAAAATCTTGGCGTCTCTCATGCAGCTAAGCTGCCAGCGCCAATGCGATATGCCGAGATGACACCGAGCACAAGGAACACACCACCAAAAATCCCAAAAGCCAACAGGCCCCAGAGGATCAAGCCGGTCAGCGTAACCTTGTCGAAATCGGCGTGTTTCCAATCTTCAGTGCCTGTCGGGATCGTGGCCGTTGCGACGACCGCAGGTGTGTTTTCCAGCTCGGTCACAACTTCCGCATCACTGAGCAATGCGACGCGTTGTCCAATTTCTGTGTAGGCAGCTAGATTATCCGCAGCATTGCCTTGCGGCCCAAGTTGTTGCGCCGCCCGCAGTCGATCCATCAATTCGATGCGATCTGCATCTTCATGCAGTTGGATCCGTTGCTGAATTTTTTCGGAATCCCATGTTTGAATTTTCCGCACTGCAAGCTGATATTGCTGATCATAATACTCGGCATCGGCCTGTTGCGGATTGCTGCCAGTCGCTCGAATCTGTTCTTCTGCCATAATCCTCGCGCAGTATTCCCGCATATCGTGGTTACTCATTCCCAGAAATGCACTCAAAAAAATGGCAAAATAAAGTACTTTGCTGAACACGCAGCCTACCAAGGCCATCATTGCTGAAGTTATGCCAGCGAGAGTGCCATCGTTATCTTGATGTCCCAGTGCCATGCCGAGACCGGCCAGACTTCCAACGCCCCATGCCAGAAAGCCAAGCGAGTAGTCCGTGGCCAACGAAGCAAAGGCCCACAGGACACCCCCAATCAAGACAAAAGCGAGGCTAATGAGGGTGCCACGGACGTAGCTCGCAAGCCGAAAGCTTAAATGCCGCTTTGGCTGTCTAACGAATGTCCGAGTCACCGAAGGAGTGGTGGTTGGAGTTTGCGTGGCGCTTGAGAACGAGTCGATCGATGCGGCAGGCTCCGCCTCCTGCCGATCGATGAATATCCGATGACCCCTCTCTCTGTGGAACACGCATTCGATACAAAGCACATCAGTCTCTGCGAGGGGTTTCGAACACGACGGACAGGGCTTGGAATCATCCGCTGCCGGGCCGAATTCCTCTTCAAAAAGGGCTGCCAACAGTGCTTCATCGCCTAGCGGAGAGTGGAGCATGCCGACCGGTTCCGGGACGCGAAATACGGCCTGGCAACCGCTGCATCGCGCCCTGCGCGTCGCCAAATCGTCACCGACTTCGTAATGCTTACCGCAATGCTCGCATTGAAAAGCGATCGACATCCGCCTCTTCTCCTCTCTGCACCACTTACGCTGCCTTGCGCCCTGCTGCCGCCGCCCAACCCTACATGAAAATCGCCCTTTTTCCGTTCAAGCGGCCAATGGAACCTTTCAATCGGTTGCCGCGGCAAGAGAAATGCGTGAATTACGGCTTAAAAGGGCAGAAAAATCCACCAGCGTCTCAAAACCGCGAAAAAGACGCATCAGCATTGCTTTACCGACAAAGAACGATGAACCCGTCTAACCTCGCAAAATAAGGGCAGGTTCATTCTGATTCTCAAGACGCCGGGAAACCGTGCCGATGATCGTTGTCGAGTGAGCCCCAGCTTGTCGACATGCAGCGACGAAAGGTTCGGCGTGCTCGGCTGCGATGCTGACCAAAAGACCCCCGGAGGTCTGCGGATCAAACGCAAGATCCAGGCTAGGCTGGTCTGGATCGGCCTCAATCCGCAACCATGCTTCGGCCGCACGGCGGTTGGTAATGTTAGCTCGCGTGTGGTACCCGGCGGCGATCAGCGAAGCTACCCCCGGTAATGGTGGGAGTGCAGTCAAATCAAGCAGCAACTGCACACCGCTTGCGCGGGCCATTTCACAGGCGTGGCCCGCAAGACCGAATCCCGTGATGTCTGTCGCGCTGCTTGCCGCAAATGTCCGAGCGGCTCGACTGGCACCCTGGTTGAGCTCTCGCATGCTTTCGGTAGCCGCCTGAAAAATATCTTCTGGACAGCGATTTTTTTTAAAAGCGGTAGTTACAAATCCAGTTCCAAGTGCCTTGGTGAGTACCAGACGGTCTCCGACCTGAGCATCTCGATTGGTGATTAAATCATCAGGGCTCACAGTACCTGTCACGCTTAATCCGTACTTGATTTCTGTGTCGCGGACCGAGTGACCACCGACGATCATGCAATCGGCCGTCTGCACACGCTCGGCACCACCTGCCAGAATTTTGTGGAGGATGCTCAGTTCTAATTGATCATCCGGAAAGCCAACAATATTGAGCGCGGTCTTCGGCTCGCCCCCCATCGCATAAATATCACTCAGACTATTGGCCGCAGCAATTTGCCCGTAAAGAAATGGATCGTCCACCAGGGGAGGAAAAAAGTCGAGCGATTGAAGGATAATCAAGTCGTCGCGCAGGCGAAACGCACCGGCGTCGCTAGCGCCGGCACAGCCGATCAACAGATCGGGGTGCTTAAAGGTGGGTAACTGCTGCACAACCTGTGCGGTCGCTTCCTGGGGAAGCTTGCCCGCTCACCCGGCGCAACTCGCCCAGTCGACCAAACGCTTCTTTCCACCGAACAAACCCATGGCAGATCTCCTAAAGGAATGATTTCTGTCTTAATCACCTATCGGCAGTTGCTGGCGGTCCGCATCACGTCCAATCCTTCGTGAAACAATCCGTCCGACACAAATGCCTTGCAAAGCCTTGGCGAATCGGCATAATGTGAACAAATGTTCACTAATTGGCTGTGCGGCGTTTAGTCGAGGAGGCAATGCGATGCTGGCAAAATTACAAACTTACTCTCTTTCAGGACTCGATGCGCTCCGCGTGGAAGCAGAGGTTGATGTTTCTTCCAAGGCGCTTCCTAAAACGATACTCGTCGGACTTCCGGAAGCGGCCGTGAGGGAAAGCACGCACCGTGTGACCCGAGCGATGGCAAATTCTGGGTTTAGGGTGCCTCGTGAACGAGTCGTCGTTAACCTGGCACCGGCTGATCTCCCGAAGCAGGCTGCATCTTTTGATCTGCCGATCGCCTTGGGGATGCTCGCCGCCGGTGGACAAATTGAGTCTTCGCTTCTGAGCCGATATGCGGTGGTGGGAGAACTGGCACTCGATGGCACGACTCGACCTATTAAGGGCGCCCTGTCGATGGCGATTGCGACAGCCAAAAACAATCATCTCGATGGACTGATCGTTCCGGCAGACAACGCCGCCGAGGCGGCCGTGGTTGAGGGCGTTGCCATCCTACCGGTGGCATCACTGAACGACGCTGCGCAATTTTTTTCCGCGAGGCTCTCAATCGACCCGCATCGGCACGATGCAGATTCCTGGCGCAAAAAGCGAAACTATCACGAAATTGATTTTGCCGACGTACGCGGCCAGGAGACTGCGAAGCGGACAGCGGTGATTGCAGCAGCAGGCGGGCACAACCTGTTGATGGTCGGCCCCCCCGGCTCAGGAAAGACGATGATCGCCAAACGGATTCCTTCTATCCTGCCAACGCTCTCGGCAAGCGAATCGATTGAAACGACAAGCATCTACAGCACCATGGGAAAAATCGATCCGGCTCAACCGCTCATCACGGCACGGCCATTTCGCGACCCGCATCATACCATCAGTCATGCAGGTTTAGCGGGTGGTGGATCGCCGCCGTCGCCCGGTGAGATCAGCCTTGCGCATCACGGCGTATTGTTCCTTGATGAGCTGCCCGAGTTCAATCGACGAACGCTTGAGGTTTTACGTCAACCGCTGGAAGATGGTACGGTGACGATTAGTCGAGCGCTCGCCAGTTCGACCTATCCGGCCGACTTCATGCTCGTCGCGGCACTCAACCCGTGTCCGTGTGGATACCGCACTGACCCGCGACGTGTTTGCCACTGCACGCCACCACAGATTGAGCGTTATATGGCGAAGATCAGCGGACCGTTGCTCGATCGGATTGATCTGCATCTTGAAGTCCCGGCTGTTTCCTATCGCGATCTGACCGGACGTCGCTCGGGCACCGGAAGCAAACAGATGCGTGAAGCGGTCGTTAACGCTCGATCGATCCAACAAAAGCGATTTTCTGGTAGTCGGGCGCTTCGCAATGGTCAGATGACGCACCAGCAGATTCGCACCTTTTGCAAACCCGATGCTGCCGGAGCACAGTTGCTCAAGACGGCCATGGACGCGGTGGGTCTTTCGGCCCGTGCTCACGATAAAATTCTTCGCGTCGCGCGCACGATTGCGGATCTCGACGACTCTGAATCGATGAACGCGGATCATCTAAGCGAAGCGATCGGCTACCGGATGCTCGATCGGCAGATCTGGACATGAAGTGCCCTTGGTTTGCAGTCGGCGATGAACCTGCTGCTATGATTTTAAAGACAATTGGGATAAAATACGTCTACAATTTCATGCCCACATAATTCGTCCTATGTCAGAATCAGAAAAAAGCGACAGCCGATTTTGGCAAATTTTCGTGACGCTGCTCATCCTATTTGGGATAATCAGTATCATTTCCCGAACATATGCCATCGCGTGGTACTACACATGGGGTGCTGCGGCGTTGACGGCCGTTATCGTGGTCGTCGTTTTCCAGCGATTCATTCGCCGAGAGCCCTGATAAAGATATGGGTTGCCTGTAGTCAGCGGTTGAATCAAAATGTCGATCACCGAGGCTGCGGTTGAATCGCAATATGGGTCATCTGGTTCGCTCGGTCATTCTTTTCCTTAACCAGTGAAACCTCTGCTGGAGCATCCGATGCAAATTATCTATTTACGAAATACGCTGTTTCTGCTTGTCGCGACTTATTTTGCAAGCATAGCGATCGCAGACGAGGCGACTGACGGCTCGAAACTTCAGCCCCTTCGTGAACGGGTGCTGACGCAAGCAGAGCAACAGGCGCTTACTCCCGAACAAGTGCTGGAGATGCTACGAGCCGGTAACCAACGCTTCATGGCGGGCACGCTCACTCTGCGCGATCATTCT
>JAYYJN010000047.1:0-4090 GCA_036146215.1 Planctomycetota bacterium | reverse complement strand
GGGCGATCACTTCGTCGTTTTCTCGACCGACTAGATTTCCTTGCGTCACCGTTGCGGTGGCTTCCTCTTTCCCGTTTTTGAACACGATGGTTTTCGTGTCAGGATTTCCTTCCGAATTTTTCGCGAGCTTGCCTTCAACGCGTTCTATTTTTCCGCCTTTCTGAAAGCCATCCCCGGGAAGTCCTCCATTGTATCCCACGGCTCGGAATTTGCCGTCTCCCATCGCAAATATTTGGAGGCCATATTTTATTTGTTTGTTGTCACCCAGATAGGTTCCGATGTACTCGCCCGCTAACTCTGTTTGAGGCGATTTTTTCGCGCCGAAAATATCCGTTTCACTGGCGAAAGCTTGCCAGGCATGAGTGCAAATCATTAACACAACGAATGGTTTTAACATGAAATTCCCTTGCAGTAGCATGTTCAAATCAATAGTGCAGTCGATCTTCGCCGGTTTTGTGCCAAGCTTAAAATTGAATTAGAGTTTCGCCGTTCCGAGTTTTGGTGTTCAAGCTTGCTGATCGCTGGATAGCACAGGAGCAAAATCGTAGCATCGCAGAGTGTCGAATTCAACGTGTCAAACCTCAGCGATCGACTTTTTGATTGCGCAATGGAGAGATTGAGGGTAACTTTTGTGCAGCTGCAGAAGATAGATGCAGTGAAAAAACGAGAAAAGAAACGCGAATTAGACCTGCGTTTCGGTCGGCGTCTGATGCACTGGCATATCGCCCCGACTGATATTGCTTTCGATATGACTCGTCACCGTGTTGCTTCTTCGAGCAAGGGATTCGACCGAGTGCGGTGAATCAATCGGCATGCGATTCAGTTTCGTTGCTTGGATCTCCTGTTTGCGTTTTGCGGCGCGAACATGTTTTGGCATGATCACATTACGCGCAAGCCCGATTTTTTCAAGGAAGCGGATGAAAATATAATTCATATCCACTTCCCACCAACGGTGCCACATGCTGGCACTGGTCTGGTCATAATGGTGGTTGTTGTGCCACCCTTCTCCGAAAGTCAGCAGCGTAACAAAAAAATTATTACGACTCCCCTCATCCGTGCGGTAAGAGCGGTAGCCAAAAATATGCGTCAGCGAATTGACCGACCACGTAATGTGCCAGACGAGCACGGTACGGACAATTGCGCCCCAAATCATCAGGCTCATGCCGAAGATAAACGCAGCATAAAGGCTGCCCTCAGTAAATAAACCGATTACGAAGCCGACCAAATAGTAAAAGAACACGTGTGCCACATAAATCATCGGTCCCGCCCAGGATTTTTCCAGGTACATATAAAATGGGTCCTGTAAAATATCCTTGGCATATTTCTGCAGCATGCCAGCACTTCGCGTGTAATCATTGCGGAAATAAAGCCAACCGATATGGGACCAGAGGAAACTCACGAACGGACTATGTGGATCGGGTTGATGATCTGACTCACTATGATGCAGGCGATGATTTGCGACCCACTTGGCCGGAGTATCTTGGAGGCAGCAGAGTGACACTAAGACCCACGCTCTCTCGAACCACTTGGGCGCTTTGAAACTGCGGTGTGCCAGTAATCGGTGGTAGCAAATCGTAATCGATTGGCCGAAAACGGGCGTGAGGCCCACGGCGAGAATCAGCCCCGTCCAACTGAAAAAAAGCGGTACGAAGGCAAGCAATGCGAGTAGGTGCACAACTGTGATGCTGACCGCATATAGCCAAAGGATGTCCCCACGGACAGTTGCCGGATGCGCAATCGCATCCCGTTCCTTCTCGGGGTTGGCTGACTCAAGGGGTCGCACTAAGTTTCCAGTCGCCATTGCGTTATCTATCGGGTGAGACCTGTCACAATGATCTGTGTTGATGCTTGGCAGTATCTTATCACCAACGGAACTATTTTTAATGGGCTCCGGTGGAAATCTTTGATTGTTTTCAGCACCCAACCCTTTGGTTCAGATTCCATCAAGCGAAAGACGACGCGAAAAGGCCCCAATATGTCGACGATTTGTCGAAATCGAGGCGAGGGTTTTCCTATTTTGCCCACACCACCTTGCGAACGAGTTTCTCTCAATCGTTCCGATTATGAGGTTTGTGACTTCGATTGTGAGAAAGTCGAAGTGGATCTAACGAGGTGCGGCTAACCGGTGGTGAGCATGCCGCAGGCAATCCCGGTGACGGTGTCACGCAACAGATTGGGATCGCCTCTCCGCAGCGACTCTAATTGAATGATGTTCAAGGGATGGATCATCGAGGAGCGATACTCAATCGACTGCTCCAGCCAGGGCCGAAACCAGAGAAAGCTCTCTTCCCCTGTAATCTCCCTGAAAAAAGTGGTCGTTTGATTGAACTCAAGCACGAATTCGTCATAGATATCCTGCTGTACTTCGCGACTCAACTCACTTTCATTCAGATAAAGTCTCCACACTCCCAATTCCACTTTTGCCAGAGTAAAGCCAAGCACTTTTACAAATGACCTCAGTAATCCATCGCTTTGAAACGAACGTCGCAATTCCTTTTTTTCGGCACGCGAAAGTTGGTTCCACGAACTACCGACACCCCACCATGTAGGAAATAATACGCGTGTTTGAGTCCAACAAAGAATCCAGGGAATCGCCCGAAGTTTGCGTTGTTCGCCTCCCGTGTTCCGCTTCGTGGGGCGACTGCCGATCTTTAAATGGTGTAGAAAACTGTAAGGAGTAGCCTTTTCGATAACATCAAAGAAGTTGTCATCGTTGACCATGAAAGAGTATCGCTCCTTGATCAATTCGGCAAAGCGTTCCACGGCAGGGGCTGGTTTTTGTCTGGTTGAACTGCCGTTCTTGCTATTCAGTAGTTCAAGGATCCGCTGAATCTGTCTTGAAAATATATTCTGGTTGGCAAAGTTCCTGGCGACCATTTCACCCTGAGTTGTGGCCTTAAAGATATGGATAGCCGAACGCGGCCACCACTCGGTCTGCTCGCGAATCGATCCGCCACCTCGCTCTACGCTGCCGCCGGAACCGTGAAAGAAAACCGGAGTGAGGCCATGACGTTTCAGCGTTCGCTCCAGTGTGGTGAGGGCCTGGGCAATCAACAGCCGACTAGGAAACACTCCGCTTTCTTTGCTCGAGTCGGAATAGCCGACCATGACCTCGAAGCGACCTCCCCATAACTTGCGGTGGGTACTGACGATTGATTTGCGACGGGCAAATGCCTCGTTGAGGATCTTTGTGCATGTGCTCAAGGCCAGCTCATTTTCAAGCAGAGGCACCACCGGAATCTCGTGCTTGTTGAATACCTTGTTTACGAGAGTGATGCCGTTGAGTAAGTCCTGGAAAGTCTCGACCATGCTCAGAATGAATCCCCGCACGTACCAGCGGGCTTCATAGCCGCGACAAACGGTTTTTAATGTGTCGAGCATGCATTCGATCGGCATTTTTTTCTGCGCGTTCAGAGCATCGCTGACCACCGCACTGTCTTCGCGAATCTCGATCGGCACCACAAGAGCCGGGAAGATCCATGCCAATTGCAATACATCCTGCATTTCGGGGCTCTTTACACCCACCACTTGCTCGTAACGCGCAGAAGTCTGGATGAGATATTGCCGGAATTGTTTCACCTTGTGCCCGTCGTCGTCCTTGACCTTACCGAGGTCGGTCAGCATTTTCAGCAACCTTTCAAGGCGATCAGCCACTGAGCGGGATTGTTTGTCGCTGAGCAGCAATGCCAGATGATGACAGCGGCGGAGCTTTTTCTCGAGAAAGTCGATCAGATAGCTACGCGAAAGGTTCAGGCTTTCCACTAGCGTTTTTTCGTTGACCCCCGGGTGGCCGTCCTTATCGCCCCCGACCCATGCGCGGAAGTAGACATTCACGCCCCGACGTGCAAAGGAAATAATCGAATGTAAAATGTCTTCTCGCAGAATGTAGGAATAAATATTTTCGGCTTCATCACGGACCGCAGGTTTCGTGTCTCGCGCAAGCGAAATTTTGAGTGTCAGCAGTAGAAGGTGATAGAGTTCTTCTTGCCATTGCTGCTCGCTATCATTCAGACAGTTCACGAGCAGTTGCTGAATTGACTCAAAAATGTTTAGTAATTCCGGGCTACGGGCCTCGGTGGGGTGTGCTGTG
>JAYYJN010000046.1:0-2757 GCA_036146215.1 Planctomycetota bacterium | reverse complement strand
GAAGACGTGAAAAAAATAGAGGGTGATATCGACGGCCTGATTTTCGCAAGCCCCGGCAATCCAACCGGATCAATGATGCCGGGAGATCAAATGGAGGAATTGGCAACCTATTGTCAGCAACAGGAGATACGCTTAATTTCTGACGAAATATATCACGGCATTGTCTTTGACGATAAAGTGCCGCAGCAGACCGCTGCCGCTTTTTCCGACGAGATAATCGTTGTGAATAGCTTTTCAAAATACTATTCCATGGCAGGTTGGCGATTGGGTTGGATGGTACTCCCGGATTATCTCACAGAGCCGATCAGTAATTTGGCACACAATCTTTATCTTTGTCCCCCTGCACCATCACAATACGGCGCGCTGCACGCCATGGACTGTCGTGAAGAACTTGATACGCATGTCGTGCGTTACAAAAAAAACAGAGACATTCTGGTCGAAGCGTTGCCGACGATGGGATTCGACCAGTTTGCCGCACCGCACGGAGCTTTTTATCTTTATTGTCACGTTCAACAACTGCATAATGACAGCATGCAATTCGTAACGGAAATGCTCGAGGGTTGTGGTGTTTTGGCGGCACCGGGGAGTGATTTTTCGGTGCGGCACGGGCACCACTTCATTCGTTTTTCCTATGCAGGTGCTACCGCTGACATTGAAGAGGCTGTGGATCGAATGCGTAAATGGCGAGCAATGTAAAACGCGATTCTTTTCCGTGTTGCGTGGTTTTGTAAAATCCTGAATGAGCACGAAGGGAAGCCTCTTTGTGCCGTAGCTCATCGTAAGATATGTTTGGTGCGATTAAGAATCAGCATGCCACCATCGTGACTGAGTGACTGCACATTGTATGACGACTCAAAGGTGCTAGCCTGACACGGATACGGCTTATCCTAACCAATGATTGAAGATCTCGTCTGCTGGCCAATACACGGCCTCAGGATCCTCGACGGAATCAGAATGCTCAACCAGCTGATCCTCGCTGTCCAGTTCCCAACCGTGATCGACCACTGCAAAAAGCGAATCAACGACTTGCAACGAAGAGTCGGATTTAGTGGGCGTGACACTTTGAATCGGGTCGTTCACCATGAAGTCCGATGCATCCGCCGTTAACACCGTATCGACAAGACGACTTAACGGTTGCTGACCCACCAGCGTTTCGGTGGGAATCGCGCGGAGTGGAGTGCGGGCAGCGGGAGCAGGCTGAGTCAGATTGGGTCTCGCGGTTTGACTCAAGTCGGCAAATGTTGCCGTTGTTATCGAAAACGTATCTTCGCCTGCCGTCCCATTGTGCGGTGCAGAAATACTCCCTGTTGCTGCCGCAACTTTGGGGGAGCTCGTCAGCTGATTGCCAAAATTGAGCCCTGTGATTAAATTGCTTCCCACCGAAAGTGCAGGGCTGTAGACCTGGCTTCCGCTGGCGGCGGTTGCCAAGACGCCTCGCATCAGTGCCCACATATCGACTCGGGAATAATTTGCCCCTGTGTTGGTTACGTTGTCGTCTTCGTCATCACCATCGTTGATGGTGACGCCCGTCGATTGCATCAAATCGCGAAATTCTGCCTGAGTGAGCCGACGGCCGAGCGTGGCATCGGCCAATTGCTGTGCAACTGTAGCAATTCCTGCCACCTGGGGTGCCGCTTGGCTGGTACCCGCAAGGCTTGAGGTGCCGCCGCCGAGACCCGCATTGGTGATAAATGCGCCAGGGGCAAAAATATCGGTCAGGGTCGGGCTACGTGAGGAGAAGCTTGTCACCCGGTCAGCGGCCGTGGTGTTATCGGTTGTACCACCGCCCCAATTCCAAGGTCCACCATTGTTTCCATCCCAGACCGCACTCACCGCAAGTGAGTTGGGATCGACCGCCGGATAAGAGATGCCTGGTGTTCCAGCCGTTGTGTATTCATTACCGGCCGCCGAAATCACCATCACATCGAGGGCCACGAGACTCGCCAACTCATCACTCAGCTGGCTAGTCTGTGTGCTGTTATACGTTCCTCCGTCACCTAGCGACATGTTGATCGAGGAAATGTTGTAGGTTTCAGCGTTGCTGACGACCCACTGGAGCGCTTCTTCGATGTCGATGAAACTGCCAGCACCTGAATCGGTAAAGACTTTCAACACAATCAGATCCGAACCGGGAGCGGTGCCTGTGTAGGTAGCGTCAGAAGAGACGGCAATCCCAGCACAGTTGGTTCCGTGCCCATCGACATCCGAGGCATCCGCATCATCCGATCCGCTGAAGTCATAACTGTAAACCAAACGGTCTGCGTAGAAGGGATGATCGAGATCCGCACCCGAATCAATAATCACAGTGGCATATCCGCTGCCGTCGAAACCGGCAAACAAGGGATCAGCGCGGTAATCATCGGCATTCATCAAGCTTGCAGATTGGACGGAAGTGGGTGTGACGTTGCCGGTAATATCCATGTCGAACTCTGGACGCATACCGAGCGTTGAAAATCGATTTTGCCCCAAACTTTCGGCAGTCGACGAAGATAATTCTTCAAATAAAGATCCACCGACCAATTGCACCGATCCAAGCGGCACGGATGATTTTGAGCTTCCACCGCTTGGCGACGTCTGGGTCCATCCTGTCGGCAATATTTCGGCAACGTAGTACGTTCCGTCGGGTAAGTCTTCAAATAAATAGCTCCCGTCCGTGCTTGTTTGCACTGCCGTCTCGTTCGGATCGAGTGTGCCATTTTGGTTTTGATCGAGAAATACGAACCAGCTCGCCAGCGGAGACTCGCTGCCATCAAAAAT
>JAYYJN010000045.1:0-7926 GCA_036146215.1 Planctomycetota bacterium | reverse complement strand
CAGTAGCTGCTGCATCCAGATATCGGCGCCGTTTCGTATGGCGCTATCACCCAACCACCAGCTACCCAACTCATAACAGATGATGAGTGGTAAGACAAAATAAAAACTGGCCAATGGTCGTCGTGATTGATTCCAATAACCGGTCGATATTGCGGTTATCGCCTGCGATTCATTTCTAATGCGAGAAAACATAGCCTAACCCACGAATCAGCAATTCATATAAACTCGCTAGAGAAATCACAGCAAAAAACGATACTCTTTCATCGTCCGCTCAGGCGGTCTCGCATGAGTCTCTCGAAACCAGCCGATGCTTGGGTTAAACTCACAAAAGACGTTGCATCTGGTATCATCGTCACGTGGCTCCCTACCCACCCCCGAGTCACCCCGCAGGCCGGATCAATCGTCATCAGCGTTACAGAAAGACTTGCATGACCGTCACACTCGATGATGTTTACCAACGTCTTTACGACGTCTATGGGCCGCAGGACTGGTGGCCAGCCGAGAGTCCGTTTGAAGTGATTGTGGGCGCGATTCTTGTGCAGAATACGGCTTGGACAAATGCCGAGCGGGCCATCAAAAATCTCCGAGATGCAGATCTTTTATCAGTGGATCGACTTTACGCAGTGCCTTTAGCAGAGCTTGAATCGCTAATTCGATCAGCCGGATATTATCGGATGAAAACGCGGCGGCTCCGCAATCTACTTGACCATTTAGTCGAGTATCATGAGGGGTCCATTGATCTTTTTTTCGAACGCGACACCGAAACACTGCGGGAAGAACTACTCAGTATCAATGGAATCGGTCCCGAAACCGCTGACTCAATCCTTCTCTATGCGGCAGAGCGACCCGTGTTTGTGATTGACTCCTATACCAGTCGCGTTCTTAAACGACACCGTTGGATTGAGAACGACGCGGATTACGATGTGCTGCAATCACATTTCCATACCCACTTGGAACCGGATGTATCCTTATATAATGAATTCCATGCACTCATCGTTCGAATAGGTCACTTACACTGTCGAAAAACGCCTCGGTGTGAGGAATGCCCCCTTGAGCAATGGATTCCTGAAGGAGGAATCTGCCTGCCAGAAAAGCAGAGACCCTGATTGTTTCTTGCTATCCATAAGACAACAATCATAGGATAAAAATATTACATCACATCACTCTATACGCGCATCAAGGCAATACATGCGCATCACGAGCCGGGTTCAAAAATAATCTGCCGGTTAATTGTTGCGGTTATTGAGTCGATACTTCCTGTCGGTACAATGAAATTTCCATGGATTGCATGCAGCAGCGTTTTTACTTTTGAGAATCGAATATGGCTGGTCATTCACACTGGGCGGGTATCAAACATAAAAAAGCCCTAATCGATAACAAACGTGGCAAATTGTGGGGCAAACTCTCCAAAGCGATCATCGTTGCGGCCAAAATGGGCGGCGGTGATCCGGACCAGAATCCTCGGTTACGGTTAGCAATCTCCGATGCCAAATCTGGCCGCATGCCCAAAGATACGATCGCGCGTGCAATCAAAAAAGGTACCGGCGAGCTGGAAGGTGGTAACTACGAGGAACTCGTATATGAGGGATACGGTGCGGGAGGCGTAGCAGTTTACTGCGACATTCTGACTGACAATCGGAATCGCACTGCACCAGAAATTCGAAAGATTTTTGAGCTTGGCGATGGCAAATTAGGCGCCACTGGATGTGTTGCCTGGATGTTTGAGCGGAAGGGCCTGTTCCTGATTTCAAAAGATAAGACAGACGAAGATACCCTCATGGAGTTAGCGCTGGAAACCGGCGCAGACGATGTGCAGTCTTCGGGTGAGAAATTCGAAATACGGTGCGATGTTGAAGTCTATGGAGACGTGGCGGAGGGCCTTGAGCAAGCAAATATCGAAGCGGAACTGCAACAGTTGACCCGCATCCCATCGACCACGGTCGAACTCGATAAGAGCACGGCGAAGAAAGTGTTGAGGTTGATGGAGCAGTTAGATGACCATGATGACGTTCAGAGCGTGTCGTCGAACTTCAACATCTCAGATGAGGTAATGAACTGCATCAACGAAGAGTAGTGCGGTCTCACAAGACGCGCTTCGAAGGCCATCAAGGCTAAATTCATTCTTATCAGTCAGAACGCCTTAGCGAAACGTGTTCGGGCGAGGTGACAACGGCCTGCGGAATTTTCTGATCCGACTCGTAGGCAAACGAGTCCTTGGAATCTTTCGCCAATCCGTCTACCTGTCCGTCATCAGGATCCGAAAAAAAAGTGTGATAAATCCGATAGGTCGTCGGAACGAGGATTAAGATCAAGCCGGTCGCCAACAACAGCCCGAAACTGAGGCTGTTGGCCATGGGGATCAAAACTTGTGCTTGAAAAGATGTTTCCAATAAGATTGGTAGCAAGCCTGCTACGGTCGTGAGCGTTGTCAATAGCACTGGACGGAAACGTCGCCGTCCGGCGTCAATCAGAGCATCATCGATCGGCACGCCATCACGAACACGCCGGTTGATAAAATCGATCAGTACGATTGAGTCATTAACGACAACTCCAGTAAGTGCAACCAAACCAAAGAAACTGAACAACGTTATGGGTAACCCCATAACGGCATGGCCGAAAATAGCGCCAATGATGCCAAAAGGAATAATTAGGACGATCAAAAGTGGTTGCAGATAAGAGCGAAAAACGAGCGTGAGCAAAAAAAACATCACCATCAGCGCGATCATGGTTCCCGTGAGCAGACTTCCAATTGATTCTTTGGTCTGTTCTTGCTGTCCTTCCCAGCGAACCTGGACCTCAGGAAATTCTGAAAGCAATTCAGGCATAAAACCTGCCTGCAATTGCTGGACAATCTGCCTTGCGTTGCCAACCCCTTCTTCCACATCAGCGCTGATCGTGATCGATCGCATCTGATCGACGCGATTAATTTCGGAATAACCTCGGGCAACGTCAACCTCGGCTAGCTCCGTCAACGGTCGTTCCTGACCATCGCCAGTCCGTATTCGCAGCTGTTCAAATTCTTTTAACGATTTGCGATCTGACTCAGGGTAACGCACCATCAACTTGACTTCGTGACGTCCACGTTGCAATCGCATTACCTCTTCGCCGTAGTAGGTCGCTCGCACCGTTTCCGCAAGGTCGGCTGTGCTGACACCCATCGATTTCGCATCGTCCCTGACTCGAATCTGGTATTCCCATTTCCCTGGCCTTGAGTCGTCCTCAACATCGTAAACACCTTTAAATTCGCGAAGTCTGGATTTGCACAATTCCACCGCCTCTTCCAGATCCGAGAAAAAAACTGTGGGGGCAAGCAACTTAAACTCGATCGGTTTACCGCCGGGCCCAAAGTTCGGCGCACCAAATGTGAGGCTCTCTGCACCCGGAATCGCTCCGGTCCGTCTCCGCCACTCTGAAATAATTTCCTGACTGGTGATTTGTCGGCGTGTGGTATCAGCTAGCTGTACTTCCACATTCCCAACGTGGCTACCAAAGGCCTCTTCGGCCTTCGCCGGATTGTCGGAAATCGCTTGAGATCCAATACTCCGATGCGATAACTCGACCAACTCCATCTCAGGCGGAGACATGTCACGGTTGAGATCCCACAGCGCTTGTTCAATCTGATCGGTCGCTGCTTGCGTCACCGCCAGTGGGGTGCCATCGGGGAACGCCACCTTCGCTCGGATTACATTACTATCGAGTTTTGGAAACACAATGAATGGAACGATACCCGCTCTGACGAAACCGACTGCGACCAACAACAAGGAAGCCGCACCAGCCAGAACAACCCAACGGCATTCCAGGCTCCATCGCAGTGCCGGGAGATATACTTTTTCGATGAAACGCTCGAGATAATCGGCCGTGAATCGATTGATTGTGCGAAAAAGTCTCAGGAAAAAATGGAACACAAACAGAAAAACCCCAATAAACCGAAAGAGTAGGCTATCGCGGTGTGCCAGATGGCAGGGCAAAATAAACACGCTCTCGAAGAGCGAAATGGCGAGCATCGCAATAACGGCAATCGGCATAACCGCAATGAATTTTCCCATAACACCTGAGACAAACAGCATCGGGCCAAATGCAACAATTGTGGTGCAAACCGAAGCCACCACCGATGGAGCGACTTCCACCGTCCCGTCAATTGCCGCTTCAATAAGGCGCTTTCCCATTTGTCGATGTGAATAAATATTTTCCCCGACCACAATCGCGTCATCGACAACAATCCCAAGCGCCATCAGGAACGCAAACATACTCAACATATTGAGTGTTTGTCCGCCGAAGAGAAGCAAGCTGCCTGCACCGAGGAGAGAGACTGGAATCCCGAGGGCCACCCAAAAAGCCAATTTTAATTCGAGAAAAATCGCTAAAACCAGGAAGACAAGGATCAATCCCATCAAACCATTTTTTATTAACATATTAAGCCGATCTTCCACATCGACTGACATATCCTGCCACGTGACCATGCTGTAACCACCGGGCAGTTTATAATCTGTCACATAGCGGCGCACGGCATCGGTCATAGCCAACAGATCTTCATTACTCGTTCGCTCTACACCGAGCACCAAGGCCGGCTGCCCGTTGACTTCACTCACCATAGCGGCATCCGTGAACTCATCCTTCACAGTGCCCAAGTCGGCCAGCGTCAGCGCCACACCCGTCTGATCGGTGACCACAGGAATCCGCGCGATTTCCGGACCACTCAGTTGTTTGTTCTTACCCCGAAGCAAGACGTTCTGTCCCTCGCCGCGCATTGTTCCACCGGGAAGTTCCAGATTTTCCCGCCTCACAATATCGGCGAGTTTCTGAAGTGTCAGACCATATTTCCGCAATGTTTCTTCTGGGATTTCAATGTCAATCTGAAAGTCCCGTGCACCCAGAAGTTGGACCTGCGACACCTCTGGAAGCCGCAAGAGGTCATCGCGAACTCGCTCTGCCATCGCACGCAGTTGTAATTCATCCACCGCGCCTTTGCTCTCGGGTGCAAGCACACCCAGCTTGATGGCCGGCCATCGCATGGTGATCTGCTGCACCTCGGTGTCCTCGGCCAGATCGGGAAAACTCGGTATACGATCTACTTCGGAGCGGACCTCACTGACAATTTTCTGCACATCCTTCACATCTCCTCGGAGTTCAAGAACGACCGTCCCGGAACCTTCCTTGGCTACTGAGGTCATCTTTTTGATGCCATCGACTCCCCGAACCGCTTCCTCCACCTTCTGGCAAATGCCTTCTTCAATCTCTTCGGGGCTCGCACCCGGATAAGCAACACTGACCACGACAATTTCCAGGTCGAACTGCGGAAAAACTTCGCGTCGCATTGTTACCAAACTGAACAACCCCACCGCTAAAATCGCAACCATCAACATATTCATGGCTGGCGTATTTTTAATCGCCCAACGAATCGCGCCTTTCATTTTGATTTGTCTCCCTCGCGACTCGCTGCTGCTTGAGACGTCGCCTTTGAATCAGTCTTTCTCAGCGGCATTCCCACGATGGCCATCGGCAAAGGGGATGTGATAATTTCCTCACCTTTTCTGATCGGGGCACTTTCGGCCAGGATCAACGCCTGCCCATCGACAATCATCACCACGTCGACATTCTCGGTTACTAATTTATTGTCCCGAAAGATCCACAACCGATCGCCCGGACGGACCGCACTGGCGGGCACTGAAAGCAGTTGGTTCTTTGGATCAATCTTGATTTGGACCGCAACAAACATTCCACGAAGCAGTGCTGGAGGCGCAGCAACCTCTCCTAATCCTTGTGCACTAATTCGTTTTGGAGTCCTCTCCTCGACAACTGCGACGCATGGTACCGTCCGCGTGGCCGCATTCACTTTGGCACCATCGTAACGGGCCAAGCGACCTTCCCATTGATACGACGCATCGTCGAGAGAGAGGGTTGCAATGAGGGGAAGTCGAGGAAGTTCATAACTGCTCGCCGATAGATTCTGGTCCTCTGGGCGTTTGGTATCTGTGTATTGCCAAAGCCATTGCAATTGCCCGTATTGCAAATCAAAGTGCACTTCAACTTTCGCGGTATCTTCAATCCGAACAACGGCCGTACCCCGCTCGACAAAGGCCCCCTCTTCCACGAGGTCTTCGGTGATAATGCCATCGATAGTTGCCCGAATTTCGGTGCGATTTAAATCGAGCTTTGCTTTCTTGAGTTCCGCGGCTATTTGCTGTCTTTCACTCGCTACGCGAACTTGTTTCTTATTGAGCAGTAGCTTTTCATTCTGAAGGGTCTGCATCGTGTTGCGCGATGCCAATTCATTACGCCGCGCAGTGTCCAGATCCGACTCGGTGGCCACGTTTCTTCGATTGAGCAGCAGAATCCGCTCCAACTCTTTCCGTTGGAGTTGAAGATCCTCTTCGGCAAGGGCAATCAACTTCAATGTATTTTCCCGCTCCAGTCGAAGCTCTTCAACACTTATCTCTGCTTGATTTGCCAATTCTGTAAGCCGCTTGACCTCTAGATCATAGTCGTCTGTTTCAATTTGCAGGAGCAACTCACCCTGTTTGACATACTGTCCCGCAAAACACTGTGGAGCCTTCATTTGAACCGTGCCGGCCACTTCGGCTGACAATGTAACTTCCCGGTAGGGTACGACTTCTCCATCTGCGTCCAGATAAAATCCGCCTTCGCTCACTTTAACAGGTGTCGTAGTAACCGCTGGTGGTTGCACTTCGCGCTGCAAACTCGCGGGCGCTGTCTTCATCTGACTCAGCACCGCAAACAAAATCGTGCCCGTTGCCAGCATTCCAACAGAGATCGCATATTTACTAAACGGGGTCATCAATGTTCCTCGATGAGATTACCGGGTGCAGTCGACGTATTGGTGGAAGATGACCGAGGCCACGAAGAATAACGTCCGTGATGTGCTCCGACAGTTTTTCTACCGTAAATTGTTGGCGAAGCTCTTCTCCATCGATTAACATCGTGAGTATCTTTTCGTTTGCCCGATAATAGAAACACTGACCGATCACACTCAACGCCCAGTGATGTAGCGTGTGCAACGGAGTCGTTTCCGGCATCAATTCTCGCAAAATATCGATAAGAACCTGAAACAGGGGTTGAAACGCCTCCTGGACCATCTCCTCACAGGCTTTGGTCGGTTCCATAATCTCCCGGATGATCAATCTGGTCTGCCACGGATCGCCTGGTTCACATAGCATCCGCCGCAAAAGCGTCAGCACGAATTGTCGGAGTTTTTGATCGGCCGGTGTGCCATCCGTCCAATTCGGTAACGGTGCTTGCTTCTCCCTTAAGCGTCGTGCGTGCTTGACCGCCTCGATATATAGCCGCTCCTTGTCCCCGAAGTAATAGTTCGCTGCGGCGAGGTTGACACCCGCTTTAAAGCAGATGGCGCGGATCGTCGCCTGGGCGAACCCGTCATTTGCAAATTGCTCGCCTGCAGCCTGCAAAATTTTTTCGCGGGTTGAATCGGTCGCCATAACGATCGCCTCTGCCAATGTAAACAGTTGTTTGAAACAATTGTATGACAACCCAATCCGAAAGGCAACCGAAGGCAAAAAAGAGAGTAAAATAGGAGGAAACTGCGAAAGAGTACCGAAATTCTACCGAGATAAGGCCGCTTTGTTACGAGAAAAGAGATGAAAAGCGGTGGAATCCTCTACGATCATTGGGCCCTCGTTAAGCAGAGCGACCCTGGTCATAAACCGCCTGCAGCAAATCCTGAACGTCCTTGTATTTCTTGTTTTTTTCGAGGGCCGCATCAATCAGGCGGCGGGCCTCTTTTTCTGAATGACCTAAGCTCACCAGCACTGAGAAACCCTCACTCACCACGTCGAGTTCCATGGTTGTACTGTTCGCCTCGTCACGCGTTGCCAACAATGCAAACTTCGGTACTTTACGACGCAACTTTGCCACGATCCGCTCTGCGGTCGCCGGTCCAATACCCGGCAG
>JAYYJN010000044.1:0-7362 GCA_036146215.1 Planctomycetota bacterium | reverse complement strand
GTCCGTTGATCGAGAGGTACGCCACTATAGACCCCGCATAAATTTGAATCCTCATTCAGCCCCAATTCTTTGATCACCTGTGGCGATGGATAATCCTCGACGTGCAAAGGCACCTTTTCGAGTAACACATGAACACTCTGTGGCAACTTAGACAACACTTCTTCCAGATGGCAATCGAAAAGGTCGCGAAGCTTGGTATCCACAATGGAATCCCGATGTTTCTAATAATTGATTCCGAAATACATATTGCACAAGCATAGGGACAAAGGGGTCACTCTGGCCAGCCACCCCCGAGGTGAATAAAATCCAAGCTTCACCACTGGGCACTGATACTAGCGATGCGACCAACGGTCTGCTCCACTGCATTTTGGACAAAAGTCAATGATGCGATCCACTGCTGACGAGTCAACACATCGCGTGCTTGAGTGGCTGCTCGTGACGTTGATCTTTCTGCTCTTTGCCGCGCAAATCCCCCCGGAAGTCAACGAACCGAATTACTTGGCCAAGGCTCGCCATTACTGGGATCCGGACTGGTGCCCAAATGATTTTTTTCTGAATTCTGCCGACGCGCATGCACCGTTCTATTTCGCTTTCGGGTGGCCGCTACTTTATTTTTCGATGAATGATTTCGCCTGGATCGGAAGGATTTTAGCTTCTGGGCTATTGGCATTCGGGTGGATGAGGCTGACCTCTTCCCTGACGGAACGATCCGGAGTGGCAATGATTGGAGCAGCGATGATGCTCGGCCTCAATACGTTTTTCCAAACGACCGGGGAATGGGTTGCGGGCGGGTTTGAGGGCAAAGGCATCGCTTATGCATTCATTTTCTGGGCACTCGGCGAGATCGTCCAGAACCGCTGGAATCGCGCCTGGATCTTACTCGGCATCGCAAGCATTTTCCATGTTGTGGTCGGAGGATGGGCATGTGTGGCAGCAACAGTCGGATGGTTTCTGTTGGGACGCCACAGTGATCGGCCGACACTGCGGAGTCAAATCGTGGCGATTGCCATGGGATTCGCAATTTCCTGCTTTGGGCTTGTTCCCGGATTACAACTACGCGGGCAAAGCTCGGCGGAAGAAGCAACAGACGCGGCCCAGATTCAGGTCTTCACCCGACTGCCGCACCATCTGAATCCCACACAATTTTTTTTCCGGACAGATTTTCCCTTTCTCTCATCGGTCGCGATCGGTTTTGTTGGACTCTGTCTGGTCTGGGTCCTCATGGCACATCGCCAGAAGCATGTTACGAAACTACGGCGGCTGGACACTTTTACCGCAGGCACGCTGACAATTGCCGCCATCGGACTGTGCATCAGTCTGGCAACTCAACAACGCCCTCTGCTAGCAGCGCGACTGCTGCAGTTCTACTGGTTTCGTCTAGCCGATGTGATGGTTCCAGCCGCAGTAGCGCTTGCCGCCGCGACGCACCTAAGCCGGGAGGGCATTTTACAACGGCCAACGGTTCGGATCGCAATTCTACTCGGCACGATCTGCATCTTAATGTCGCCCATCAACAAACTATACCGTGCCGGGGGTGTGCCTCCAGCGGATCGAAAATTCACTTCAAGCCCCAAACAATTCAATGACTGGCGATCCGTCTGCCGGGCAGCTCGCGAGGTCTCGTCGCCGGAGGCAATTTTTCTTACGCCTAAATATGCGCATACGTTCAAATGGTATGCCGACCGTGGGGAGGTGGGAAACTGGAAAGAAATGCCGCAGGATGCGGCGAGCATTTTAGAATGGCACGATCGGCTCGGTAAATTGCACCTCTGGGGCCCCCTCGGTGTGGTCCCATTGTCGGAGCGTTCGGTAGACGACCTACAGATGCTTGGTAAGGCATATGGGGCCGATTTTGTTCTCACCCGTAGCACACCTCCCCTTGCTCTTCCATTGCTCTACCGCAACGATTCCTTTGCCTTGTACCGTTTATTTTAAGTTTCAAAGTCCATTTCATGCTTCCTAGTTTTCTTGAATCACTCCGCAAGGTGCTACCAAAACCGTTACCAAATATGGATCACCGCAAAAACTATGCGGTTGAGTTGGCCTACGGCCGGTACCGAGGACCGGCACCAATCGATGCCCAGCATGCAGCGGTTCTGGTGCTGCTTCACATTAATCCGGCAGCCAAAGGTGGCGTGGAGCCTTCGCTTGCGGATTATCACTTTCCCCTCACACTTCGCGTGCCCCAACTCACGCGGCACGGAGGACAGATTTCCTTACCGGGAGGCGGACAAACTCGGGATGAAAGCCCCTGGCAGGCGGCGGTTCGAGAAGCGGAGGAAGAACTGGGAGTCGGTCTTTCCGATATTGTCACAATCGGCAAACTGACGACTACTTATGTCTACGTGAGCAATTTCCTGGTCACACCGTATGTTGCATTTCTACCTTTCACGCCGAACTGGAAAGCACAAGAGAGTGAGGTGGCAGAAATTTTTGAAATGTCACTCATGCATCTTATCCATCCTGATCATTTTTCTATGCCTCTGCGTGAGCGTCACGGGGTGGTGTTCCGCAGTCCATGCATCGAACACACCGGCCACCAGATCTGGGGGGCGACTGGCCTGATTCTAGGTGAGCTAATCGAAAAAATTAGGGCTGCACGATCCGATTCACCTGCAGAGAAAGAGAACACATGAGCGAATCTGCACCCTCTGTCAAAGCGGTCGTATTTGATCTGGATGGACTTATGTTCAACACCGAAGACATTTACCTGCAGGTCGGATCGGAGGTGCTCCGCCGCCGCAACAAACAATTCACTCCGGAACTTGTCGATGCAATGATGGGTCTCCGCCCTGCTCAGGCCATTGCTCGGATGATCGAGTGGCACAATTTAACGGATTCGGTGGAGCAAATCGAAAAAGAATCGCGGGATATTTTCACGCCCCTGCTCGACACACAACTGGCACCGATGCCGGGACTCATTGCGTTGTTAGATGCAATTGAATCGGCAGGTATTCCCAAAGCGATCGCCACCAGCAGCAGTCGGCGATTTGCTGAAGAGGTGCTAGGGCGGTTTGATTTGATCGAGCGTTTTGAATTCTTGCTCTCGGCTGAGGATGTTCATCGCGGAAAACCGGACCCTGAAATCTACCAACTCGCAGCATCACGCCTCGGCATTCCGACCACTGCAATGCTTGTTTTGGAAGACAGCCAAACCGGTCTGACAGCCGCCGTTGCCAGTGGCGCTTGCGCAGTTGCAGTTCCGGGGATCCACAGTGTGCGTCACGACTTCAGTCAGGCGACCTGGATTGCTAGCGGACTGAGCGATCCGAAGATTTATACTCTGCTATCACTTCCGGTGCCCTGAGCGTTGCATCCAAGCCAGCAAACCAACCGTGAGGCGTGGCCGCAAGTAAAGAGGTTGACAGTGCCGCCGCCACGCCTGTATTTGTCCGGAAATTAAACACAAAGTTAAAATCAGATTCGCTCAGGCAAGGAAGCGTTGCGATGATGAGATCCCAAGGCATCAGAGGGTGGATATTTCAACTTGGCGGTGTGCTCTACGATGGTACGGCATGGCGCCGCTGGTTGCTGGATCATCTCAGAAAACGCGGGCTTCACACACACTATCGACTTTTCTTCCGCCACTGGGATCTCGAATATATTCCGCGAATCGAATGCGGCGAATTATCATTCCAAGACGCCATTGAAAATGTGCTCGTCCGTGCCGGAATGCCTGTTGCGCACATTCATGAAATTACCCCTGCACTGCGGAGCAAACGCAAAAGTTTACTTGCCCAAGAGCGTCCCCTTGCCGGTGTAGCTAATCTGCTAAACGCGTTGCAGGCGGCAGGCCATCGGCTAGCGCTTTGGAGCGTTGAACCTTGTGACCAGGAGTCGATTTACGAGAAGGCTACTCGACTCGGACTCGCGCACTTTTTCGATTTTATCGCACAAGCTGACAACGCGGGACACGGTCATGTTCCGGACCGTTTGCTTGCCTCGACGCTGCAGGCGTTGCGAGTGGCACATCCACAAATTGCGTTTGTCGGCAACACCCCGGAGTACCTTCGCTTGGCACGGATGGTGGGCCTGCAGACGGTGGGCGTCGGAACCGAATCGATAGAGCAAACCGACTGGCAACTTCAAGGCGTGGTGCAGTTGCAGGAACTGCTGCAAGCACCGCAGCGGCGAATGGCCGGCTAAACGCAAGAACTAATCTTGTCGCCCCCCCAGAGGAATGCTATAAGCTGCCTCGCAATGCAGCCACATCTGTGTCCGAGGCTCCGTTTTTCAAGGAATCCAGCATGAAACGTCTATCAACAATTCTCGTTTTCAGTTTGATCGGCATCAGTGCCATGGCCGTGGGATGCCGCATGTGTGACACCTGTTATCCTCTGGGTGGTCTGCTAGGCAGAGAGAACCAGGAATGTGGCTGCGAAAAATGCCAAGTCGTCCCCCGCGTCGGATCGATTATTGATACGCCGCGAGAAGCCAAGGATTCCGATTCACCAGCTGATCCGAGCACCCTTTCGCCTGTTCAAGGTGCTGCGGACACTGCCGCGAGTGCGAAGGGCTCTTGAAGATTGCCGTTTATCGCACCGGTCGCAGGACTACATTTCCCAATGGGGAGGGATCACACTGTCTTTCTGAACGACGACAACGCCATCGCGGACAAACACATCGTCGCTTAAGTCAGAATTCGTCTGACCATTCGGATTGGAAATTCTCGCTCCGCGGCCAATGCGACAATTTTTATCGATAATCGCACCATCGATCACCGCATTACTGCCAATTCCCAGCAAGGGGGTACCGGCCGCCTGATGGGTCTGCACATCTGCCGACGTATCGTAGTAATCGGCACCCATCAAAACCGAATTACGGATCTGAGCACCAGGGCCAATTCTACACCGAAGCCCAATCGCACTGTTTTCAATCACCACACCTTTTTCAAGAATACAACCGTCGGCTACCACACTGTTGTGCACCTGAGCTTGGTCAATCCGCGAAGGGGGCAGGTAACGGGCGTGCGAATAAATCGGGGCCTCCGGCATCATAAAATTGAAGGGTGGTTGGGCAGAGGCGAGTTCGAGACTACATCGATAAAATGAACCGATCGTTCCGATATCTTCCCAGTATCCATCGAACAAATGCACGTTCACATGCTTTTTGCGGATCGATGCTGGAAAAACTTCTTTGCCGAAATCCTGAAAGTCATTGTTCTCCAGCACCTCAACTAAAAAATCGCGATCAAAGAGGTAGATCCCCATGCTTGCCAGCAAATCTCTTCCCTGACTCTCTACACCATGAGAATCAATCCAACTCGGGTCCATCCGCACCTGTTCCATCTGTTCGATCGACTGCGGCTTTTCGACAAACCCCTTCACACGTCCTGAATCATCCAGCTGCATAATACCGAAGCCGCTCGCCTCTTCGCGTGTGACCGGACGGGCCGCAATCGTTGCCTCAGCACCACTCTTGAGATGTGTTTTAAGCATCTCGGAGAAATTCATCCGATAGAGCTGATCCCCGGAGAGAATCAACACGTGCTTTATATCTCGATGCTTGATGCAGCCGATATTACGGCGTACCGCATCGGCAGTTCCTTGATACCATTCCGAATGCTGAACCGTCTGCTGCGCGGCGAGAATTTCGACGAATCCGTCGCTGAAACGATCAAAAATATAGGCGTTACGTATATGGCGATGCAGACTCACTGACATGAATTGGGTCAGCACATAAATCCTCCGCAAACCGCTATTGATACAGTTGGAGATCGGGATATCAATCAGACGATACTTTCCGGCCAAAGGAACCGCCGGCTTAGAGCGATAGCGGGTCAGAGGATAGAGGCGTGTACCACGACCTCCTCCAAGAATTAGTGTCGCCACATCATTCATTTTCTCTCAATCCCTTCCTGACTTTTCGAGCACAGACCCTCGCCGAATTATCGCGTCACAAAATTAATCAATCGACCGGGAACCACCACCACCTTGACCACTTCCTTGTCAGACAGCAATTCAACGATTTTTTGATCTGTTCTTGCCATGGATTCTATTGCAGCGGCATCAGCATCGGCTGGAACTTCAATTTTGCTTCGCAAACGACCCTTAATCTGCACGGGAATTTCTCGCGTCGCTTCTGCGATTTTTGTTTCGTCATATTCTGGCCAGGCGGCATCGGTAAGACTTTGATCATGGCCGAGAAGATGCCATAATTCTTCAGATAAATGCGGCGCCATCGGGGCAAGCAGTAAAACAAACTGCTCCATCGCCACCTTGGGCCGAATGGTTTCTTTGATGAAAAAATTAGTGAATTCCATCAGACGTGCAATCGCCGTATTAAAGCTAAGTGTCTCAAAATCATGGGTTACAACCTTAATCGTTTTATGAAGCATTCTCGCTTGCGCGTCTGTCAAATCCTGCTCCCGGACACTTACATTTAAGGCGAGCGATTCGCTCCGCTCATCCACAATCATTCTCCAGACGCGGTCGAGAAACCCTCGCACGCCACTCACCCCTTCCATACTCCAGGGTTTGGTGGCAACCAAAGGCCCCATGAACATCTCATAGAGCCGCAACGCATCGGCCCCGTATTCGCGGACCACCTCATCGGGATTCACCACGTTGCCACGGCTCTTTGACATTTTATGGGCACGGCTTTCAAGCCGTACATTCTGGTCATTGCAGAGCACAAAATACTCGCCCTTTTTCTCTGCCTGGTCCGGTTCCACGGTATGAGGTTGGACCGCTTTGCCACTGGTTGTCTCTACCCATTTGCCGGCTTCGAGACTGCGAACCTGTTGTGCTGATATCCATCGACCGGCATCGTCACGATATCCGGTCAGTTCAACCTGCCCCAGAATCATTCCCTGGTTCACCAGTTTGCGAAACGGCTCTTCGGTGCTGACATATCCTCGGTCAAACAGCACCTTGTGCCAGAAACGGGCATAAAGCAAATGGAGTACCGCGTGTTCGGCGCCCCCGATGTAAAGGTCGACCGGAATCCATGCCCGCTCGATTTCGGGGTCAATCAGCGATTCCTTATTGTGTGGATCAAGAAAGCGGAGATAATACCAGCAACTGCCCGCCCACTGGGGCATCGTATTGGTTTCCCGTTTGTAATGCACTCCGTCAATGACGGGAAATAACCACTCATCGGGCGCTTTATCAAGCGGTGGATCAACGCGACCGTGCGGCTGATAATCTTCCAACTGCGGTAGATCGACCGGCAATTCGGACTCAGCGACCGGCCGAATTCTTCCGGTCGGCTCTCCCGACTTGTCCAACTCGTGCAGAATTGGAAAAGGCTCGCCCCAAAATCGCTGTCGACTAAAAAGCCAATCGCGTAGCTTATAATTCACTGCCTCGCGTCCTAGTCCTTGCGCGGCTAGGTCATTCGTGATCTGTTCTTTCATCTCCT
>JAYYJN010000043.1:0-5164 GCA_036146215.1 Planctomycetota bacterium | reverse complement strand
GGAGTTGTTTTTTGACACCGAATGGCCGACTGATGGTAAGTTGAATCCGGGATACGAAAGTCATAACCCGTTTGAGGTCTTTGGAGCCATTCCAGCAAAAAGTCGTTCCTTGTTCCTACTTGAAAATTCCAAACTGATTGCGAGCGGTATGATTCGCGGACCAGTTTGTGTCGGTAATTTGGCAACTTATGCAATCAAGGATTATTTCTGGGTGTTTTTTGTGAATCCGGATTCGGATCCCTCCGTACGCAATCCGGAGTTGGGTCTCAAGAGCTGGAAAGATTTCATGAGTTTTACGGTCTGGGGCGATGCGGCATACGAAAAAGCCTACGCCAGTACGCTTGCCGGCTATAAGCCTCAAGGATATTCGATTGACGATATCTGGGATGGTGACAAAGAGAATGTGAACGCCTGGTTGACGATTTTGCGTAATGAAACCAACGCCACCGTGTTGCATGGCCGTAAAGGAGGCATTCCGCCGACCTTCTGGTTAATCGACTACAGTGGTTACGAGCGTCTCTATTATTCGCTGGTCGCCGATTATCGGTATTGGGGAGGCGAACAATCGAAGATTGCGACCTGGGAATTCATGGGCTATCTGCGGCAAGAATTCGAGGATAACTTCCTACGTTTGCTTCCGCAGAAGGATCGGGGGCAATATCGAGATCGCTGGACTCGCGGAATCGGACAAGAACTTCTTTTTACGATGCCGTTTCCCGGTGAAGCTGCAAAAAGCGATGTGCCGATTGCCTCCCGCGATCCCATCTCGCAAGTCCTGACACTTATACAGGAACACCTGACGGATAAAGTCAGCGGTCCTGCCGATCCCCTCAACAGCACACTGCTCGGGGATGGTCCTCTTGATACACCTATCAAAACTGTTTCAGACTGGGAACGTGCCGTGAGTGGCCTCTCCATGCGCACGGGCGAATCATTTACACCGTTTCTGCCAAGTGTCACGCATTTACGTGTCCGTCTTGAGGATCGTTGGGAGGTTTATACACTGATCGCGAATCGCAGCTATGCTTTCAACGATGTGATCTTTGACGAGAACGGAGCCCGTCAGCCGAAACTCGATACGCTCAGCGTTTATCGGGGTATGGTGGGCGATTTCCCGAATCTCTTTGTGAACCTTTCGGCGGAAGAGGCGAGTGAGTGCCTGGTGCAGTTGCGAAGCGTGGACAGTGCCGAGACATGGCATCAATGGAAAGAAAAATATGGCACACTGCGCAACAGTCGCCCATTCTGGCCAGTATTCGATTGGTTCACAGACTGGAACTTTGCCAATCAATCGCCCCAGGCAGGACATCTGGATTTGCGCTACTACAACTTCCTCGATTCTGATTTCTAAGGACGCTTGCCCCAGTCCTGGCGCGGTGGCAGTTGTCCCCCGAGCGTTCTTAAAGCAGCGCGGACATCGCCATCGGTGGAAAGACGATTGTATACTCGGGGAGAGAAATTATTGACCTGCTTGAGATACCACACGCCCGGTTTGGCTTCGTAAAGGCCCGCCTGACTGAGGATCAGTTGCGCTTGATTTTCCGCTGCACTCGGAGGGCGTGTTGCCGCCGGTTTCGGTGCCGGTGGGGCGGGCGTCGGTGCTACGTCGGGCGACGAGGTGGCGGGTGGTGAGTTCGGTGCGGTGGGTGCTGGCGGTGCCGCGTCTGCAGGTGGTGTCACGTTCATTAGGTCGACTCCCACGCCGACTTCCTCCACATACACGAGTCGTCCACCGAGGTCGGCGACATAGGCGATATAACCTGCTAGCGCCACGGTGGACAGAAAAAACAGACAACGAGCAATCGCCTTCCATACTTTATTTCCGAAACATGCGAGCAATAAGATGCCACATGCAATAAGCGCGAGCCACCAGACTCGAACGGCGGCACCACCGTGCGCCGCGATTTGGCTTTGTACGTCCGTTGCCAAGCCAGTGCCCAGCGCTTGATGTGCTTTTGATCCTGTGTCTTTGGCCAGCCAAGCCGTGCCGGCGGTTGCCAGACCGATGATGAAACAAAAAATAATGAGCGTTTTACGAAAGGTGCCTGCCCAGACCGAGGTCAATAACGCGAGTGGTACGAGCAGAAAAGCGAGCACCACCGGAAAATGGATCAGCATCGCATGCCGCATGGCGGGATTCTGCCAAGATTGCCGCCACATGTTCAAAATCGATTCAAATTCTTGCATCGGCCCGGCTTCACTGTAAAAATCGAGTGGTTGTATTGATGATTTGTAATCATTCGCCGGCAGCCATGGCAAGCGCGACTTTTTCCATCTCTTTTTCTGGCATGTGTGAGAAGGCCTGATCGCGAAGCCAAGCGGCAATCGGACTGTGTAGTTGGGTGAGCCGACTCATCCGGCGTCCGTGCTTCACGATCTCTTCGGTCCGTTTTTTGCGTGATTTTTCGAAATTTTCCAGTGCTTCCCCGTTCGAAGCGGCTTCGCGTAGCAGGGTTGCCAGTTCCCAGGCATCTTCGATTGCCATGTTTGCGCCCATGGCGGCAAAAGGAGTGGTTGCGTGCGCTGCATCTCCGAGCAACACCATGTTGCCGCGAATCCACTCACGAAGCGGGGCAATGTCGTAGTAAGCATGCTGCACGATGTCCTCGTGGGGCGTTGTGCCGACAATTGCATGAACCGGGGCATACCACTTTTCTAAACGGACGAGGATTTCTTCCAAAGATTTCTGGCTTTCCGCACTTCCTTTCCACGTGAGATACCAGCGGACATTGCCTTCACCGACATCGGCAATTCCAGCTTTACCCCCGCGTCCCCAGATGTCGACGTGAGTATGGGGAGGAAGATCGGGATGCGTAGCCCGGGTAACACCGCTTGCCCCGCTGTAGCCGGAATAGCGGAGCGGCACCTCTCCTGCGACCTGCTTGCGGACGGCCGAATGGATTCCGTCTGCACCGATCACCAGATCAGCTCGGGTACTCTCGCCATTTTCAAATTCGAGTTCGATGCAGTCGGCATGCTCTCGGACGTTGGTGCAGGCATGACCCATGTGAAGGGTCTGCTCGGGAAGTTCGGCTAGAATTGCGGCAAGCAAATCCCCGCGTCGGATTTCATAACTCGGTGCGCCGAGTTTGCGTGACGCATCACCAACCGGCATCAGCGCAATCAAGTCACCTGCCTGGTTGCGAATTTCGGTCTTTTCAATTTGATTTCCCGCCCGCTCAATGTCGACCCCTAATTCGATCAGTCTTGCAATCGCGTAGGACCAGAGCGTGAATCCGGTCGCCCGTCGCTGAAAGGTTCCATCCACCTGAAACGTATGCTGCTCGAAGACCCTGCACGCAATACCGGCGCGATGTAATGCAAGGGCCAGTGTAAGTCCGCCAATGCCGCCTCCCACGATGGCCACGCTACCTGGATCTTGCATCGTGTCTTCCTCTGTTGCAAACGATCGTCACTCCGACCTTCGATTGTTGGCCCAGTTTAAGGTTTGCCTGGCCCCGCGAACACCGCCCGCTTTTTGCCCTCCAATTTTTTGCCCTCCACCTTTTTGCCCTCCTCATGGCCGAGTTGCGTTAACATGATGCCACCTCCGAGAAAGAGCAGAGCGATCGAGGCGACACCCCAACGTGGACTTCCGGTCATCCGCGTTACGAGGGCCATTGCGAGCGGGCCAAGCAGAGCCGCATATTGCCCTAACATGTTGTAAACGCCGAAGTATGAGGCTGTGCGGCCCGGAGGAATCAGCAACGAGAACGTCGACCGACTTAGTGCCTGAATGCCGCCTTGAGCACAGCCTACCAAAAATCCCAGCACATAGAGGCTGCTCACGGGAAAGCCAAAAATTTTAACCGGTGTGGTCGGCATTACCGCGGCGTAGCCGACAGTGAATAGATAAAGCGCGATGCCTGCGAATAAAAAAGGCAGGGCGCGAAATTTACTTGCCAGATAAGTAACTAACAATGTGCTGGGCACCCCGACGACCTGTGCGAGAATGAGTGTGCCCAACATCGTGCCGGTTGAAAAACCAAGTGTCTTGCCATAATTGCTTGCCATTGATACGACCGTATTAACGCCATCGATATAGAGCCAGTACGCGATCAGAAAGATTATCACCGAGCGATTCTGTGATATTTCGCGCAGCGTCTGAAGGAGTCGATGGAGATACGTTGCTACAGGTATCTGTGTTGCGTCGCGGTGGGGCTCGTGAACCAGCAGAAGGAGCGGCAGTGTAAATACGAGCCACCAAATCGCAGCCGCGATAAATGTAAGATGGACAGCTGCCGTCTCGCTTGCCAGACCGAGAGTGGCGAAGTTTTTAACCACGACGATGCTCACCACGAAAAGAATGACGCCCCCGAGATACCCCAGGGCAAAACCCAGTCCTGAAACGAAGTGGCGATTTCCCGGCGGACTCACGCACGGTAAGAGCGAATTGTAGGCGATAAACGCGCCGTAGTAGCCGATGGTGCCGATCATGAAGATCGCCCCGGCCAACGGCCAATGATTGCGGCCAACCAGAATTAATCCGCAGGTGCAACACATCCCGAGTAGTGCAAAACAGAATAGCCATTTTTTTCGACTCTGCCCGCTATCGGCGAGTGTTCCGATCCATGGTGCAAGAATAGCACCGAAAAGACTCGCGCCAGCAACCAAGATTCCATACCAGAAAGTTTCCTCCGATGCCGAAAGATTCCTGGCCCAGTAACTTTGAAACAACACGGGAAAAAAACCCGCCAGGACACAGAGCGCAAATGCGCTTGCCGCCCAGTCGTATAGTGCCCAGGCGACTTCCTGTTTCGAGAGTCTTGCCATCCGCGGGCCCTCCAAGAAGTTTCAAAATGGGCCTTGCACCGAGGGCATGGCGGGAAAGACAAACGCGTTCGCGAAATGGGGTATAACAAAGGGAACAGTCGGCGACAAGCGTGCTTCAGCGCGACCGATTACCACGACTGCATGCGCATCATTATGCGGAACGGTCAATCGTTTTCGCGATGCATCTGCTGCTGAAAGAATTTCCAAATCAGACGATTGACGCCGCCTTCTTCGCCCTCAAAGCCTCCATGTCCATGGTTGCGCATCCGATAATGAAGCACCTCCGCATCTTTCCTACCACCGCGATAGGACAGTCGCTGATTTCCGTCGGCTGTTTCCGTTATCTCAGGGCGTCCCTCGATACCGTTATGTCGCGCCCAGATCCGCGAGC
>JAYYJN010000042.1:0-3267 GCA_036146215.1 Planctomycetota bacterium | reverse complement strand
GTTGACAAACTTGCGTTTAGTTTGCCACACCGCACAGCGGTTGAAAACTGGGTGCGACAGGGGGGAAGTATCGTGTTCTCTGTTGGTGGAAGCGATACCCGGTTGTTCAGTGGCACAAACTCTTTCGAGAATTTTTTTCCTGGTAAATTCCGGAGAAATGTCTCTGTTCGTCAATTGCGTCCTCTTGAAATTTTTAGTGAAGGCTCAGATCCATTAATCATAGAGGATGATCGTGGACGGAATCTCTCTTTTGAAGTTCCTGTTTTTCAACTCGATCGCGGTCGCCTCGAATCTTCAATTCGTCATGCGGGACAATCGATTCCGCTGCTGGTTCGCGCGGCACTGGGATTTGGTCAGGTGACCCTGCTGGCTGTCGACTTGGAACAGCCTGAGTTTAGCACTTGGAATGGAACTCGGAATGTCATCCGAAAAATCTTATCGCTTGATGAGCAGCACACGGGCACTTCGGCGCTTACCAGCGGCGGGGAATTAGCGCATAGTGGTTACGACGATATGGCAGGTCAACTCCGGGCAGCGCTTGATCAGTTTGGAGGGCAGGGTGTTCGCTTTATTCCCTTTGAATTTCTTTTTTTATGTGGAGTTATCTACTTATTGATAATTACCGTAGGGGATTATTTTTTATTGCGAAAATTGCGCGGCAGGATGGAGCTGACTTGGATCAGTTTTCCCTTGACCATACTTTTATTCAGTACGGGTATCTATGGCGTTGCGAGGGCAACCAAAGGAGATCGTCAGCTTGTCAATCAAGCAGAGGTGATTGATGTTGATTTACTCTCAGGTCAGGTGCGCGCTTCATGCTGGCTCGGGTTGTTCAGCCCCCAGACGAAGCGCTATGATCTCTCGGCTGCCTGCCTTGAGAAGGGCGACAGCACGCAAGGCGACCAACCGCTCACCGATTCTTTGTTGTTTTCCTGGATGGGCCTTCCGGGAAGTGGTCTCGGGGGTATGGAATCGCCGTTGGTCACCCCCGTTTTTGAGAGGGGCTATCGGTACGGACCGGAACTCGCCTCCCTGAATGGGGTCCCACTATCAATTTGGTCGACCAAATGCTTCAGCATTCGCGCCTTTGGCACCGGATTGCAGGCAGTGGAATCGGATTTGTCGGAGAAGAATTTAGGAGACAACGCACTGGTTGAAGGTTTAATTACCAATCGGCTTTCGCAACCCTTGCGGGATTGCGTTTTGCTGCACAACGGTTGGGCCTACACGATTGGAACATTGATGCCCGGCGAACCGCATGCGATTGATCAGAATCCATCGGTGCGGACGATTCGAAATCATCTCGCCCGACTTGGTCCGTTAGAGCTAGAGAATGAAACACAACGATTCGACGTGCAACGTATTTTTGAGCGAATGCTTTTTCATCAGGCAGCAGGGGGCGGGCGTGGAATGGCTTTGCGAAATGATTATTTGAATAGCCTAGACATGAGCTTTCTGCTTGAACAGGAATCAGCCATCCTCGTAGGACTGGCAGATCAACGGGCCTTTGAAATCTTTGATGGTGAACAACTCTTATCCGATGCTCAATCGCTGCGAGCAGCGGTATATCGTTTCGTATTGCCAATTCGACCATTTCAAAATCCGGAAAAAACGACCTCGGCCCTTCAACGTTTGGGTCCACCCGGAAATACTGTCTCATTCGTAATTGAGGATCCGTCATGAAGCAGCACGTCATCCGCGCCGTAGGCCTGAATAAAAAGTATGGCAATTTTCATGCGGTCAAAACATTAAACTTGGAACTCGACGAGGGAGACGTGTTCGGATTTATCGGGCCGAATGGTGCCGGTAAGACAACCACGATGCGAATGCTCGCAACGCTGCTAGATCCCACCAGTGGCGAGGCCTATGTTTGTGGACATTCGATTTATAATCGACCGCGTGAAATACGTCGGCTTGTCGGTTACATGCCTGACTTTTTTGGTGTGTATGATGACATGAAGGTCATTGAGTATCTTGAATTTTTTGCAGCTACCTATCGTATACCATTACAAAAGCGACTCGATATCTGCGAACGCGTTCTCGACTTAGTGGACCTGACATTCAAACGCGACAGTTTTGCGAACACTCTCTCGCGGGGTCAGACACAGCGATTAGGTTTAGCACGCGTCTTGGTTCATGATCCGCAGGTCCTGCTGCTAGATGAACCGGCCAGCGGCCTAGACCCGAGAGCGCGAATCAAAATCCGAGAATTAATAAAGCGGTTGAGAGATATGGGAAAAACGATCATGGTCTCCAGTCATATCCTTCCAGAACTTGCAGATATCTGTAACAAAATCGGGATTATTGAGCGTGGAGAGTTGATCGTAAATGAGCGAGTCTCAGAAGTCATGCAGCGAATTCGCAATGCTCCGGTGCTCAAAATTAGCGTCCGCACAGATCGGGAGCGCGCTTCTAGGTGCATTGAATCCGAGGAAATGGTGGAACGCATTGAAACCGATCCGGAGGGAAGGCTCACCGTACACTTAAAGCATGGCGTCGAGGACTACGCCCCGCTTGCCAAAGTGCTCATTGATGCCGGTTTTGAAATCGAGCACTTTGCCGAGGATGAGATAAACTTGGAAACCGCATTCATGTTGCTTACCCAGGGCATCAGTGCGTGAGCGACCATGGCGACAGCTCAAGGGCAGGGGGGCGTGGCCCCGGTCGCTGCATGGAGGGTAAAAATCGCCGAAATGAGGCGATTTCTACGAATAGCCCTTTTCTTCCCAGATTAAATAACCCCTTTTTTTTGTGCATCCCGCTTGTTTTGCCATCCAGAGCGATTATCCTCGAAAACAGGCAATTTACTACATATCCAGCAGGGTTTAAGAAGGAATTGGTTTGATGGCAACAAAAGAGTGGAAGTTGGCTGTTACATTTTGCTTGGCCATAGCAGGAATCGTCATTTTGACATCGGACGCCGAGGCATGGGGTCGTCACCGGCGTTACGGGAGCTACGGATCGGGGGGCAGCTATGGTTCGTATGGCAGCTACGGTTCGTATGGCAGCTACGGATCTTACGGCAGCTACGGCAGCTCTGGCTACCAGGTCGTCTATTACAACTCCTGTGGCAGTTCCGGCGGCAGCTATGGTTCTTATGGCAGTGCGGGCGGTGTAATTGAATCAGATGCGATGGATCCGGCACCTGTTGAGGCAGAAAAACCGGCAACCGATGCACCGCACGATAAAAGTGATTCGAAATCGGGCAAAGCAAAGCCGTCAACCTCTGATGCTGTTTATCTCACGGTCCATGTCCCGGAGGGTGCT
>JAYYJN010000041.1:0-4243 GCA_036146215.1 Planctomycetota bacterium | reverse complement strand
AGCCCTCAAAGCGTCGCTCATTTTCAACCCCCGCCAAAGCAACGTCACCGCCAAGAAGCGGGTGACTCGTGTGATATTCTGCATGAAAGGCACTAGGTTTATCCGGGCCCCAAAATCGACGTCGCTGAAATGGATAGGTTGGCAACGGGGCAGCGTTATTCGGTGTCTTGCCGAATAGCCGAGCAAAGTCGGGTGAGACACCCTCGACATATAAGCGTCCCACCATTTGCAATAACGACCGTGTATCGGATTTATCTCGCTGCAGGCTGTTGATCAGTGCGTCACTTGAACCGATCCAGCCGGCAGTCGCCATTCTGGTCAGGATCGGCTGAGGCCCTAATTCGAGAATTGCGTCGCAGCCGAATTCCTGCACGGCTTCAATGCTCTCGTGAAATCGTACCGGTTGTCGGATGTGATCTGCCCAATAACGGCCGTCAAGACGTGAGTCGGAAGGCAACAATCCGCCATCCGAATTGCAAAACATAGGAATTTTTGGAGACTGAAAAGCGACACGATTTGCAACCTCGCTGAATGGCTCCAAAATCGGGTCCATCAATGCCGAGTGAAACGCATGGGAGGTTTCCAGTTTCGTCGAGCGGATGCCTCGCTGAGAGAGTTGTTCCGCAATAACGTCAATCTTGTCAGACGGTCCACTGATGACATTGTGCGTACCATTGGAAGCAGCCAGAGATAATGCATCGTGAGACCGAAGTTCATTCTCAACATCGCTTAGCGGTGCAAAGACCGCTAGCATGACACCCCCGGTCGGAAGACTTCCAATCAGACGCCCACGCTCCGCAATTAAGCGAATGCCATCTTGCCACGTCATTACGCCCGCCACACAGGCTGCCGCGTACTGACCGACACTATGCCCCAGTACCGCAGCCGGGCGCATACCCAACCAATCCATCACGTTTGCTAATCCCATTTGGATCGCAAATATCGCCGGCTGCGCCCACGAGGTATCGAGAAGCTTATCGGCATCTTCCCACATTACATCCAAGAGAGACTGTTGCCGGAGCCGTTGAAGTTCCGCCTCGCACTCATCGATCGATTCCTTGAACACAGGAAATGTTTCGTACAATTCGCGACCCATCCCAATGTACTGCGAACCCTGGCCTGTAAACTGCCACGCAACACGCGGAACTCGCCGATGGTGCTGATAAATAGCGTTTTCGTCCGTTGATCCTCGAGCCAACCGTTTGAGTAATAAGCCCAACTCGTCGCTTGATTCGGCAATCACCGCTGCACGATGCTCGAAATGGCTTCGGCCAAGCGTGCTGGTTTGACTTATTTCTGCCAAATCAAACGAATTACATTCCGGCAACCAGCTGGCATACGCCTCGGCCAAATCGTAAATCGCATCTTCACTCTTTGCGCTGAGCGTAATAATGTGCGGCCGAAAATCAGACTGTTTTAGTTCCGGTTGAATTGATGAATCCTGCGGCGCTTCAATCAAAACGTGCGCGTTAGTGCCACTCATTCCAAACGCACTCACGCCAGCAATTTTTCGCTCCGTGTCCGGCCAAGCCGTGAGGTCCGTCAAAACGCGCACCGGCAATTCCGACCACGGAATATGTGGATTGGGTTCCGTGAAGTTCATTTGCCCGGGAATCTTATCATTCTGCATGGACAATAGAACCTTGATCAAACCGGCCATCCCGGCAGCCGCTTCCAGGTGGCCTATATTGGTTTTCACCGAACCAACCAAGAGCGGGTGCTGCGCGTCGCGTTGGCCGGAAAGCGCTGCCGCAGCGGCTCGCAACTCAATCGGATCCCCGAGATCGGTGCCCGTTCCATGAGCCTCGAGGTATGCCACCTGGTCCGGCTCGATTCGCGCTTGCCTGAGCGCCTGACGAATTACTTTTTCCTGAGCCTTCGGGTTCGGTGCCGTTAAACCGGAACTGAATCCATTGTGTCCCACCGCCGAGCCTCGAATAATCCCGAGAATCGGGTCATTCGCCTGTTTTGCATCGGCCAGGCGTCGCAGCGTCACAACCCCGCATCCCTCTCCTCGCAAGTAACCGTCAGCCGATGCATCAAATGCACGTGAATGCCCCTTGGGTGACAAGGCTTTCAATTTACACGTGAGAATGTTGGTAGTCGGCGAGCAGATCGCGTTCACACCACCAACCAGCGCCCGATCACAATCGTGTCGTTGCAGGCTTTGAATCGCGAGGTGCAACGCAACCAGGGAGGAAGAGCAGGCAGTATCGACAGCAACGCTTGGCCCTTGCAGACCCAGATAATATGCCAAGCGACCACACAGAAAACTTCCAGCCGCTCCGGTCGCTATGTAGGGATTCAAGTTGAGGAATGAGTCGCTCGCTTCGTTTTGGTAATCATTATGCATCCAACCCACGAAAACACCAGTTTGATCTCCAATTTCCGCAGGGGTCCATCCGGCCCGCTCCAGCGCCTCCCAGCCAACTTCCATTAACAATCGCTGCTGTGGATCAACCCACGTCGCCTCGCGCGGAGAAATTCCAAAAAACTCCGGGTCCATCAAGTCAATATTTTCAAGGAAGACACCGTGCCGTGCATACATCTTGCCTGGAACTTCGGGATCCTCATCGTGAAACGCTTCAAGATCCCAACGCGAATCGGGAATCTCGGAAACTTCATCTGTCTGATTGATCAACGACTCCCAAAATCGCTCGGGGGTCGAGGCCGTTCGAGGGAACCGGCAAGCCATCGAGACAATTGCAATCGGCTCACTGGTGCGACTTTGCGCATCGGCTAACTGCTGCTTAAGCTCTCGGATGCGGAGCAAAGCTTGTTTGTTCGGAGAGAGGTCACTCGATGATTTTGTCATATTAACTCGCTCAGTCTTCCAATTCGGCCAACAGGGCCTCTAAAGCTTCGGCCTCACTCATTTCCAATACACTCTGCATTTGTGGTTCCCCGGCACGAACCTGCGTTTTCAAATCGACTCCTGGCACCACTTCAACAACCGAAGAGGACATACACTGCTCATGTAGAAATTGCCCCAGGTCCGCAATTCTTGGGTAATCAAACACCAGGGTGGCTGGCAATTCTTTACCGAGTTCAACCTGCAGTTGCGTGCTGAGTTCCACCAGCATCAGAGAATCAAGGCCAAGATCCAGAAAACCAACACTCACGGGCGGCAGTTCATCGCCCCGACCAATGTCCTGAACCAATTGCTGAACAAACTCCGTTGCCACACGCAATTGATCCGAGGCATGTGTCTGCTGAAGCATGCGTCGAAGCGATGCAGGCCGAAGACTGCTGGATATATCAATCTGCGATAGCTCGTCGCCTTTCTTTTCTTCGATGCTTACGAGTTCCCGAAGTTTCGTCTTCAGCACCTTACCCGACGCGTTGCGCGGCAGCGTTTCAATCAGTTCGATGCGACGCGGCAATTTATAGTTACCTAAGTGTCGGCGGGCATAGTCCTGAATCTCCGCGAGGACTGACTCGCTATTGTGATCACTGTCCCGTTGAACAAATGCGATAACCTGCTCGCCAAAAATCGGATCGGGAATCCCGACCACCGCGACCTCGTTGACCGCGGGACAATCCAGCAAGACACGTTCAACCTCTGCCGGAAACACCTTAAGTCCCCCAACCGTGATCATGTCCTTAACCCGATCTACGATGTAGTAAACCCCTTTTTCATCCCGGCGGCCGATATCGCCTGAGTGAAACCAGCCATTTCGGATAGCCGACGCAGTATCCTCCGGGCGATTCCAATACCCGAGCATTACGTTCGGTCCGCGAATTGCTATTTCACCTAGCTCGTCGGTTTGACATTCTTCTCCTGTTTCCGGATTCACTATTTTCATTTCAACCATGTCGATCGGTGTGCCAATCGATCCGGCGACATAGCGTGTACGGTGGTTATAGCTAGCAAATGGGGATGTCTCGGTAAGACCGTAACCCTCATAAATTGGCTGTCCAAACTTACTGTGCCACGCGTGGCTGATCTGCAGCGGAAGGGTTGCGGCTGCAGAGAAGCAATAATTGACCGACGCTAAATCGGCCTGCTCCAGGCTCTCTTCCAATAATTGAAACATCATAGGTACCCCATAGAGCTGGGTGACATGATGTTTGGCGATCAAACGTTTCGATTCATTAAGGTCGAAATTCGGCTGCAAAATCAGTGTTGCGCCGACATTCAAAGCTGAATTCAACAGGGCATTCTGGCCGAAACAATGAAAGAGCGGCACTGCCAACAGAATCCGGTCGTCAGGCTGCATATTACACAGGTGGTTGAAGGCAA
>JAYYJN010000040.1:0-11343 GCA_036146215.1 Planctomycetota bacterium | reverse complement strand
ACTGTCCGCTACCCGGACAGAGTGCTACGAAGGCGGGTAGATTCGCATTCTCAGTGCCCAAGCCATAGGTCACCCATGCACCGGTAGAGGGTGCATTTTGAGCAATCGAGCCGCAATGCCAGAGTTGCCGTGCATCGCCATGTTCCGGCGCATCGGTATGCATCGACTGCACCACACACACATCATCGATTTGCCGACCCAAATTTTCAAATAATTCACTCACCATCAGCCCGTGGCTGCCGCGTGGATGAAATTTAAATGGCGATGGCATCGCGTTGCCATGACGGTCATGCCGATCAGGCCCCACTCCCGGCAGCGGTTTTCCCGAGTACTTGGCGAGTGCGGGCTTGAAGTCAAAAGTATCGACGTGTGAAAGGCCGCCGTTGAGGAATAAATGGATAACTTGTTTTGCACGCGGCGCGAAATGCGGTGGCGTTGCTGCGAGCGTTCGGTCTGCGGCTCGAGCCTCTTCTCCCAGCAACATACCCAGACCAATTCCCGCCATGCCCATTCCACAACGGGCGAGTGCTTCGCGACGTGAGACAGAGGCCATAGATTCTGGGAACATCGTTCAGTCCACAAACATAAATTCATTGCTCATCAGCAGCACCTGCGCGAGTTGCTCCCAGGGATCCAATCCTCCCTCCCAATAGGGAACCGACCGGCTGAATGCTTCATCACTGCGCCACTCGTTGGCCGCATATGGGGATCCGGAAGCGGTGGTGCCAACTTCTACAATTCTAGGCGACCAGGAAAAATCATCAAAGGCATTGTCTTTCCGCGGTGCAACCACCAGATCAATCACGTCTCCGGGCTTGATTTGTAGATTTTCAACGTGAATATCCATCGAACCGGGCTCATCGCGTCCAACAGTTTTAAGCAGTCCTTCACGACTCGAGACCACGTAAATATCGACTCCGTCGCCCATGTGGGGACCTGCAACAAAGGTGCCTCGCAAAATGTAGCGATCTCCCACTGAATCTTTCGGAGCCTGCCAACGACGGATCACTGCCGTTTCTCGACCCGGTCTTCCGCCCTGCCCGTCCAGAAATGCATCTTGCCAGGTGCAATCGGCTCGCTGCCACCAGCAACGCCCATCGAAGTGCGTTAATGGCGTAAAATCGACAATATGATTTTGATCTTTATCCATTTGCCCTGTGCCGTATTTCCAGCGGGCATCCTCCGGTGGTAGTTGCATTGCTGCTTGCGGAGCGGAAACAAATTCAAACTGCGCTTCCGTGACAAACGCCTGAGCATCTGCCAACTCAGCTGCCGATGGATCTCGACCATAAATGTGGCGGTAAAGAGAGATAATGCGACCTGCATCGCTCGCGTCCGAGTCGGAAGCTGAAAGACGGGCAACATGTTCAGCGCGGCGCGTTACAAAACCATGGTTCATCAGATAGAGTGCCTGCTGCGGCACGGTCGTCTCGCTTCGCTTCGGTAGCGTGGCATCGGCCGCCGGCACGTCAAACGTCGGTAACACCGGCGCCATGCTTCGACGATTATGCAGCAAGTAGACGCTCCTTCGGGGTGATTCAAAATCTTCGGCCGGCGGCCCGCCAAGCGACGGATCGAGTTCTCCGCTCGCCGCGAGCATCGCATCACGCATTGGTTCAAACTCTAACCGTCGGCGGTTTTTTCGCCAATAAAGCCGATTGTCGGGGTCAACCGCCAGGGCATCGTCGCGTGAGAGACTTTGCTGCCGATAAGTGGCGGAAAGCATAATTTCCCGATGCAAATCCTTCATCGACCAACCTTCATCGCGAAGTGTCGCTGCCAGATAGTCGAGCAATAGCGGATGTGTGGGTTCCGGAGCGCGTGTGCCGAAATCACTGGGCGTTTCGACCAAATGCGATCCGAAGTGCCAGCCCCAGATGCGATTGGCAATGACCCGCGCCGTGAGCGGATTGCCCCGATGAGTAATCCAGCGAGCAAGTTCCGCTCGCCCACTTCCCTGCTTGATCGGTTCCACCTCGCAGTCATTTGCCAGCAGTTCGTAAAATCCGCGTCGCGCAGTCGATCCACGCTTTTTCGGATTACCACGAATCTGGATGGATGCATCCAGTGCAAGTGGATTATCTACCACAGCCATCGCGCGAAGCGGCACGAGTTCGCGGTATTTCATGAGCAACAAATCGAATTTTTGGCTCTGCTCCCGCAAGGGTGCCGGTGTACGTCCTAAAAACCATTCGCGATGGTCGGCTTCTGGTGCATCAGCAACTTGCACAGAGATCTCCTCCAACATCAAGCGAATCTCCTCCGCCGCAGGATCAGCAAAACCTTGGTCTCCTGGATCAAGCGTTTGCAATTTCTCCCATCGATCAGAAACGCTCGTGAGAGCCTGGCCGATTGCCTGCATGGCGGTGGCGGTTGATTCCGGTTTCACTTCAAGAATTTTTTCACGTATGAGACGATTTCCCGATGGGCCGTTGGCTAGTGTCGCGGCTAATTCTGCCGCATAGCTTTCACCGTCCGGCGATTCTATCGCTTGGAGCGTCCTCCACCACGGCGCTAAGACCGAGTTCTTGGTGATGAATGCTTTCCATATTTCGATGCCTATTCGGCTCCATCGTTCGTGATCTCCGATTTTGACCGTCTCCAAGGCTTCGCCCCCTGCACTTGCAGCAGCAAGCGGAAGATAAAATTCAGCCTTCTGTCGAAGCTCCTCTAGAATCAATTTAATGCGAAGTGCTTCCGCCTCCTGTGTAAAAGCAGCGAGTTCCTCCTCGAGTTGAGGTCGGAGCATCGATGCACGCTGCGGATCTACATCACGTGCCGGTCCGATCTGCGGTAATTCGCTTGGCAGCGGCTCAGCCGCATTCTCAAAGATCCCATAAAGTGCATAAAAGTCGTGCATCGAGAATGGATCGAATTTATGGTCATGACATTTGGCACACATAATAGTAACGCCCATCAATCCGCGACTGACCAAATCAACGCGTTCGCCCAGAATGCGATGCTGTCGATTCAGAAAGCGACGCCCCACAGTGAGAAATCCAAGCGCCGCCCGGTTTTGCTGCTTTCCGTGTGTGTCTGCGTCGATTTCTAAATCTGCTGCCAACTGCTGCGTCACAAATTGATCAAACGGCAGATCCGCGTTCATGGCGTCGATCACATAATCGCGATAGGTCCATGCAAACGGGTAACGAATTTCAGTTCCTGGAAAGTTCGTGTGGCCGCGGGTGTCGCTGTATCGCGCAACATCCAACCAGTGCCGACCCCATCGCTGGCCATATTCGGGTCGATTAAGCAATTGGTCGATCATCAACTCATATGCATTTTCACGCGAATCGCCGACAAAGGATTCGACCTGGTCGTAGGTCGGAGGCAAACCGATCAGATCAAAATAAGCACGGCGGATAAGCGTCGGACGGTCGGCCTCGGGCGATGGCGTAAGCCCCGACTTCGCGAGGCGAGCAAAAATAAACTCATCAATCACACCGCGAGGCCAGGTCGAATCGGGATTGCTTGGAGTGACGGGCATGACGATCGGCTGATAAGCCCAATGCGTGTTGCGGATTTCTTTCATCCGTGCAAACGGTCCATCGGAAGCCGACTTTTGCTCGCCACTCCACACTGCGCCCTGGTTGATCCAGAGAGCAATATGCTGTCGTTCCTCCTCGCTGAGCATCTCACCATCCGGCGGCATTGTGAGATCCTCCCCCTCTTGCCCAGACACCATCCGAAACAACAGGCTTGCACTCGCATTACCCGGCACAATGGCATCGCCCCGCTGGCCACCCTCAAGCATCGCATCCCGTGAGTCGACCCGAAACCCGTTTTCCTGGATCTCTTCGCCGTGGCAACTTGCGCACTTCTCAACCAACAGCGGACGAATGTGGTTCTCGAAAAAGTCGAGCTTATCGCGATCGTCGGCTTGGATTGCGGCGGTCGACAAACAGAACATGCAGGCAGCGATCGCCGGCAGAAGGCAACGCATCCGAAAACGAAGGGATGGAGGCATAGGCATGGCATCGCCAGCAGGATGGAAACCGGACAAAACTCGGTATTTCACAGTATATCTCGCCCCGCCAAGTCGGGTCAACGCAGCGAGGCTTACGAATCGATCAATTCACGTACCACGCGACCGTGCACATCGGTGAGCCGATAATCGCGACCGGCATGGCGATAAGTGAGTTGCGTGTGATCCATACCAAGCTGATGCAGAATAGTCGCATGTAGATCATGCACCGTCACTTTGTCTTCGACCACGTGATTGCCCCATTGATCGGTCTTTCCATAGACCATACCACCACGAATGCCTCCGCCGGCCATCCAGGTACTGAAGGCATGACGATGGTGACCGCGCCCTGTCGCCCCTTTATTCGGTGCAAAAGGATTGCGACCGAACTCGGTGGTCCACACTACGAGTGTATCCTCAAGCATGCCGCGCCGATCAAGATCTTTTACCAACGCTGCTATGGGACGATCAACGTTCCTCGCCAATTGATTGTACCGCGCCATTTTACCGTGCGTGTCCCAGTTGTTCCCCGAATTGGAATCGGTATCAATCAATTCAATAAAACGCACACCACGTTCGGCGAGTCGCCGTGCCACTAAACACTGCCAGGCGAAGGAATCCCGCGAACCGGGTTCCAGCCCGTAGAGGGCGTGGGTTTCCTCGGTTTCACTGGAAAGATCAAACACCTCAGGCGCCGCATTCTGCATGCCGAACGCTGTCTCAAAGGATCGGATTCGGGCCGCAAGATTCGGATCTGTTTCCCGCCCGACCAGATGTTGCCGATTCAAATATCCGAGCATATCGAGTTCGGTTTGCTGCAGGGATCGTGAGGCAAGCGGACGCATATTGGGAATCGGTTCAGCAACTGGCCGCAATCGCGTTCCCTGATGTACCACAGGTAGAAAATCCGACCCCCATACCTGCCCACCGCCGTAGGGAAGACCGGGAGAGATCACCATGAACGAAGGCAGATTCTGACTCTCGCTGCCTAACCCATAACTGACCCATGAACCGATGCTAGGTCGATTAAAATTGCTCGACCCGGTATGAATTGCGATCGATGCGCCAAAGTGATCGTTATTGTCCGTCCACATTGAACGAATCAGGCCGATCCGATCCGCAAGACTGCCAATTTCAGGAAACAGTTCACTGACCTCTAGGCCGCACTCACCGTACCGGCTGAATTTCCAGTCTGCCCCTTTACAATATCCGGGGTCCGCAACCTTTTCGTTATGGTAGCGGCGGAGCTCCGGTTTGGGGTCAAACGAATCAATGTGCGAAACGCCGCCTGTCATATAGAGAAAAATCACTCTCTTCGCCCGCGGCCTATGGTGTGGCTTCTTCGGCATCAGCGGATCACTGGCACCAAGTGCCTGCTCGCCGAGCAATTCGGAAAGCATTCCGGGAAGCAGCAGACCACCTGCTGCCAGAGAACGGATCATTTGTCTTCGGTTGGCTGGCATTGTTTCTCAGAGCTCTCAGTCGATGTATAAGAACGAGTTACTGGCAAACATACTGCGCACACAGGCAGCCCAAGCCTCACGCTTCGGGTCTGCCTGACTTTCCGTCTGTCCAGACACGGCGATCGAGTCGACCGCCTGCTGAAAAAACTGCGCACCCGCCTTAAGTTCCTCGACGTCCGCATGGCGACCAAAAAGCATACGGTAGGCCCAATCAATGCCCGCCTGCTCGGTTTCGGTCTCTCGCATAATCCGTTCCGCAACCATTTGGCTCTGCTCATGCATGAAAGGCGCATTCATCAGATAGAGCGATTGTAATGGAGTGGTGGTCGCTCGCCGTTCCGGAAAGGGGAGATTGCCATCGGGTCCGTCGAATAAATCGATAAAAGGTATTTTCCGCAATCGGGATTGGAGCAAATAAACGCTACGTTTGTTGGTCGTATACGTTTCCTGAAATGGCTCATGCTGCCGATAATGAAAAGTCCGTTTGTGTGGAAATGGGTGCGGACCAGCCGGCTCGCGATCGAGTTGGCCGCCGATCACCAGGACCGCATCACGGAACTCTTCCGCACTCAATCGGCGGCGATTGGAGCGATGCAGAAGATGATTGTCAGGATCCGACAACTCGTTCGCAGCCAACGACTCCGAACTGCGTTGATATGCATCGGTTTGCATCACAAGACGATGCATCGCCTTCACACTCCAGTTGTGCGTTACAAAATAGCGGGCCAGATCATCGAGTAACTCCGGATGGGTGGGCAGATTGCCCCGCAACCCGAAGTCACTGGTCGACGATACAAGGCCCCGACCAAAATGATGATGCCAGATCCGGTTGACCATGACGCGAGCCGTGAGTGGATTGGTCGGATCGCTCACCCAGGAAGCTAGCTCCAGTCGACCGCTCTGCGGATGATCCTGCGGGAGCGTCTGGCCACCGAGCACCTGCAGAAATCCGCGGCGAACCGTTTCGCGCTTAATGCCCGGATCTCCCTGCCGCTGCACTTGTGCATCATGAGGACTGCCCTCGGAGATTGCGTAGGCCATCGCTACATCAGGAAAGCTGCGGGCAATTTCAGTGTATTTACCCCACAGCTTCATGATCTCGCGATTCAAACGCTTGAATTCTTCTTTATGCTCTGGACGCTCACGAATCACCTTTCTTCGATCCCGCCGCTTATTAATCTCGGCAAGCACCGGTTCAAGTTTTTCGCGATGGGGTCGCAGCAAAGCCTCCAGTTCGTCCGGGGGCAGCCGGTGGACAAAATTTTCGCGCCGCTGTTTGTGCTCGGCACCGGCATGCGGAAAGATAGAACTATCAAAAATTCCATAGAGTGCGTAATAGTCGCTGGTCGGCACGGGATCAAACTTGTGATCGTGACAGCGTGCGCATCCAAGCGATAGACCGAGAAACGTTTTTCCCATGTTGTCGATTACATCTTCAAGCATGACATGCTTTTTAGCATGGGGGCTGACACCGATCCGGCGGGCAATGGCCAGGTAACCGGTCGCAATAATTTTTTGCCATCGCTCATCGTCGTTTTCTGATTCCAGAAGATCTCCTGCCAATTGCTCGCGGACAAATTGGTCGTACGGAAGATCTTGGTTAAAACAATCGATGACATAGTTCCGGTATTGAAATGCCTCGGGCACGGGATAATCCGAGGCATCGCCAGCCGTATCTGCATAGCGGACTAGATCAAGCCAATGCCGCCCCCAACGCTCTCCGTAGGCCGGACTAGCAAGCAAGCGTTCGATCAATCGCGGATAGGCATCCTGCGTGTCGTCTGCGAGAAACGCATCAATCTCCGCGGGGGAAGGTGGCAGGCCGGTCAAATCAAACGTGGCGCGGCGAATTAATTGCTCGCGGGAAGCAGGCCCGCTGGGAGTCAAGTTCGCCGCAGCAAGTTTCACCGCAATCCGGCGGTCAACCAATTCCACCGCTGCGGAGTGATCTTTCAAAGTCGATTCCTCATTGCCCGCCACAGGTGCGAATGCCCAATGGGTTTGACGGATATGCGCAATATTCGCACTCGGGGGTGTTTCGCCCAAAGGCAACGCAGCGGGCCATGCCGCACCGCGGTCGATCCATTCGGCAAGCTCTGCGATCGCCGACGCAGTGAGCGGTTCTGACTCGGGCGGCATCGCCAAATCGGTGATCGTGTGTCTTACCACGCCCATCAACAGGCTCGCGGCCGAATCGCCAGGTTCGATGGCCGGTCCCCGCGACCCGCCCCGAAGAAGTGCCTCACGCGAATCGACCCGCAATTCGCCTTCCTGCATTTCCGCCCCGTGGCAAGCGCTACAATGCTTCAGCAGCAGCGGACGGACGTGTCGCTCAAACTGCAATTCAGGATCTTGCGTTTCGGCAACCGCCACGCGGGAATTGATCACGGAGTCGAGCGGCACGAGGCTGAGAAGCCCCAGCCAAAACATCGCGGACAAGATTTTTAGACAAGCACATTGCATGTTCAATCAGATCACCGCAATAGCGACTTGGCGGGAAAATGGGCGGGAAGCATGAATATATCTTCCGATTGCTTTTCACGTCAACGTTCAACCTACTTTATCCAGTCTAATTCAGCTTTTTCCTCGCGTGTGCCCCCCCTCAGGTATGGACGCCATGCGGAAGGAGGGTCAAAATCGTCGGTTCACGCCTGGCGTTGCGTGGCGAAACGAAGGAGAGAGAACGATGCGGGAGAACGAGATTCTTATTTGTGGCGCAGGACCGGTCGGACTCACAGTGGCAAACTGTCTTGCGCGACACGGCATGCCAATCCGGTTGATCGATGCGGGAGATGGCCCCACCACACTTTCCAAGGCATTGGTCGTCTGGCGACGCACGCTTCAGGTATTGGATAACCAGATTCCGGCCGAAGCTTTCATCGAACGAGGGAATCGACTCGAGCAAGTCGCAATCTGGGGAAACGGAAAATGCATTGCCTCGATGACCATGGAAGATGAACCGCTGGACTTTCCTACCGGCTTACTGATTCCTCAGTCGGAAACCGAACGAGTGCTGCTCGAACAAGCAGCTCAGCTTGATGTGGCCGTCGACTGGAAAACGAAATTGGTCACTTTTTCCACAGAAGAAAATGGGGTCACCTGCCGGCTCGAAACCCCCGAGGGAGAAGAAGAGCAACGATTCTCTCGCTTGATCGGTTGCGACGGTGCACATTCGGTGGTTCGTCATACCTTGAACCTCCCTTTTCCAGGCGAAACGGTGGACCGTCGTTGGCTCTTAGCGGACATCGAAATCGATCAGCAAATCGATCCGACGATGATGCGGGCTGAAGCCTCACCGGCCGGGATGCTTGCAATCTTTCCTATCGGCAAAGGACGTTTACGGATCATCGCAGATGGTGGCCCCATGGGGGAACATTCCCAGCGAATTGATCCGAGCGATGAAGAAATTCAGGCGCTGCTCGATGACCGGACCGTCACGGGATGGAAAATCACGGCCATGCACTGGAAGAGTGAGTTTGGCATCAACGAACGGCAGGTCGAAAATTATGTGCATGGACGCGTAACCCTCGCCGGAGATGCCGCTCACGTTCATAGCCCCGCCGGCGGCCAGGGCATGAATACCGGTATGCAGGATGCAACCAACATGGCATGGAAGATCGCCCTGGTGGAGAAAGGGGGTGCTCCCGAAAATTTAGTCGAAACGTATCAGGAGGAGCGGCACCAGGTCGGCGAAGCGGTCCTGAAGGTGACCGGACGAGGTATCCGCGCGGCGATGGTCTCTAATCCACTGGTTCGACATTTTCGCGACATGGTAATACACATCGGATTTTCGATTCCTGCCATTCGGCGTCAACTGACCGAGTTTCTCAGTGAAGAAAATATTACCACCCGTGGCAGTCGATTATGCGGACCTGGTGTTCGCGGTGCAGCAATCCAGCCCGGAGATGCGTTTCCGCACGTTGCCATTGAACAGCATGGCAAACCGATGCGGGCTACGGACTTATTGAGTGGTAATGAGGCAACGGCGATCGTGTGGGGCAAGGCGGCCGACGCGACGCTGCCTGCATATTTCGGAGTGGGCGATCGCGGATTTCCACTTGGCAGAAAGGTTCTGGAGACGTCCGGCGATGTTGCTCCGCTTCTCAAGCAGTTCAAGCTTGAGAAGGATGGCTGCATTCTGGTGAGACCAGACGCGGTGGTGGCAGCCTTCGGCGCGGACACCTCGATTATCAAAGAGACATTCGACCGCTGGAAAAATCTTTAGGCCGTTTACCGCGGAAACTCGACCAGCAACTCCACATAACGAATCTCATAGTCAGAGAGTTCATTTTTCTTGGTTTGCCAATCCACAAAATTAAACTTCAACAGTTCCTGCAGTTTCTTATCTTCAGCATACAATTTGTCTTGTCGTCGTTTAATAACCCGTCCATGTTCTTGCAGGTGCTTGAGCGTAGCGATCATTTCTTCTTTTTCCGCCAGTTTCTCGGCCCACTCGGCATCCGTGAAATTTAATTTCTTTTCACTCGAGAGTAGAATTTTATTGAGTCGATTCAATTGACTGCGACTTTGCCGCTGTCGGGCCGCGGAATTTTCGCTTTCCAGGTAGACCGCTTTGGTCGACTTCCGATTCCGCTCTAGATCAGAAAGAATTTTTGCCCGCGCTATATCGTATTGCCTCAATTCTTTAGCGCACTGCTGGATGAGTTCTCGCAAGTGTGAAAGCTCCTGCACCACGCGTGCAGTACGCTTTGAACTGGAGGCTGAGGCCAACCGCTGTCGCCGCTTTTCCAATTCACTATTTTCAACCCGCAACTGCCGAAGTTCCTCTTCCTGTCGCCGCTGGTGCGTTACGAAACTTGGCTCCTTGCCGGCAGGCAGCATGGCGAGTGGTTGCAAGCCCTGGCGATTATCAATCAACCTTTGTAAATTTTCGGCCGAAAGCGCGAAGTTAATGTTCTGGGCATCGGTCTGAATCCAGGTGTTGATGCCGACAACTTCACCGCGAGCATTGACCAGCGGTCCCCCGCTGTTGCCCGGTGAAATCGGGCTCGATGTCTGGATCCATGTAATGTCTTCGCTGAAATCGAGGGTAGCTTCAAGCTGATCGATGCCCTCCGCATCCTGCATGGCGATCTCTCTGATCTCAGCACCGCTACGGATCGCGCTGACGATCCCATCGGTGATCGAGCCCAAATAGCCCCGCGGGGCACCGAGTGCGTAAACCTTTTCACCTTTTCTCGGCAAGTCGGTAGTGATCGGCAACGATTCAAAATCATTACGATTCGAGCGGATTCGAAGCAACACCAGATCTTTCTCTTCGGCAAGGCCTACAAAACCGGCAACCTCATAGCGAGAACCGTCGACAAACCTGACTTCCGCGGTCCCCGTGTTTTGCACCACGTGTAAATTGGTTACCACGGTGCCCGAGGAATCAATGATGAAACCGCTGCCGTTTCCGGCACTCGATTCAATCTGCACCACACTCCGATCGGTCCGCTCGACAAGGCGAGTATCGTCTTCGCCCTCGGATGAAACTGCTTGTGAGGGATATTTTTCTTTGTCACTCCCAGACGGATTTTGGATCGAGGCGGAACTTCTGGGTTGAACTTTGTCGGAGGCACTGTTCGTCTGCGGAACGTTGGAAACCCGCTGCTCGATCAGCAGCAGCGCGACCAGCACGACCAGCGCCGTGCCGATGGCCACCATCATCGGATGCGGGGCATTGCTCGGCGGAAGAGGACGCCGCCGCTTACGACGACGCCTACGCTTTTGCGCCATGTCCACCTTTTGCACCTTCGGTACATCGGGCGACGCGGGAGCCCGCACTTGGGCTCGCGGGGCGGCTACATCAGCCGGTGATTCTGCCTGAGGGACCAGTGTGCCAGCGCTAGAGAGAACAGCATTGATCTGATCGACCGAGATCCACGGCGAGTCTTCCCCCTGGCGTGCCATACC
>JAYYJN010000039.1:0-20025 GCA_036146215.1 Planctomycetota bacterium | reverse complement strand
AACGAATTGCTCTGGTTCGGGCCACTGTTTGCACTCTTTACGGGTCTGATCTGCTGGGTTCTCTGGCGGTGTGGCGTGCCCACAATGCCGCTGACACTGCTTGCCATCGCTGCGCTTATTGTGATTATCGTTTATTACCTCTTCCCGGCCCTGCAACGACCATTTTACCGGGGCTGGATGTTTTCGGTGATGCCGATTGGTTGGGTCATTTCACATCTGTTGCTGTCGATAATCTACTATCTGCTGCTGACACCGATTGGGATTATAATGCGATTGGTCGGTTATGATCCGATGAAGCGAAAGCTAGAGAAAAAACGGGAGACCTATTGGGTGGCTCGCCAGCAGGTGCGCGATCCGAATCGCTACTTCAAGCAATATTAAAACCAGAGAGCAGTGCGTTTAAATCGGCGTTTAAATCGGCGTAAGCATCTGCAAGCGGAAAGGTTGACATGAGTGAACCCAATCAGCACGAATCAAAAGAGCAAGGCGACGCCTTTTCGCGCGAAGCCCAACAGGGCCAGACTGGTTTTTTTGCCGAGTTTCTGGATTTTCTGCTGCACAATAAAAAGTGGTGGATCACTCCGATCGTAATTGTGTTATTGCTGGTAGGCGTCCTAGTCATGCTTGGCGGCACGGCCGCTGCACCGTTTATCTACACGTTGTTTTAATCGTGAACACGGCGCAGCAGACCTGCTCGGCATGTTTACGGACAGCGGTATAGGGGCCGCGTCAGGCAGGTCGGTCCACCTTCGGCTTTCAGGCAGAGTTCACTGCCGGAAAACGGATGCAGGGTGCATCCGGACTCCCGTAACCGGCGGTGTGTCTCGCTATATCCTTCGACGACCACACAATTGCGTGGGGCAAGGGCCAGCACGTTTGTTTTCAGTGTTCCGCTGCTCTTGAATTCTTCTTCACACGCAGAAACGCACTCAATATCTCTCGAGCGAAAAAACTGCATCAGTCGCACGGGTAGCATGGATTCAAGGACTAAGGCCAAGTCGTGATCGAGCATGCTGAGAATCGACATCAGATGCAGGCATGCATCACTTCCCTGATAGACCGGCAGGTCGAAACTGTGGATTTCCACCTGGTGCGGTCGAAGTAGCTCCTGTAACTGTGATGCGCCGTGGCGATTGGTGCGAAAGCCGAGTCCAACAAGTAGGGTCTTTGCATCAAGCCAGACGCAATCACCCGCCTCGACCGTTCCCGGGGCTTCGATTCTTCCGAGCAGGGGTATGTTCTGACTTTCGTAAAATGCCTGATGCAGTTCCTGTTCTCCGCGGCGCAAAATTTTTCCCATGCGGCAGAGTACAGCGCCATACGGCGTCGCGAGCGAAACATCGTGGGTGAAAACCGCATCGGCAAGTTCGGCGGGATCCTGCTCGAGATAGAGAACTTCGGCTCCAAAATCTTGGAGAATGTCGATCAACGCTCGGTGATCGCGCTGCAGCAAATCGGCGTTCAGCGATCCACTGTAGTGCCACGTGGTCGGGTCAGCGGTTGCCATGGCCGCGGCGGGCTTTTTCACGAGAACCCGGCGGAGGGGCGAGACCATATCCGAGGTGCCAAAATTATTCATTGCCCTGGACCCGCTCCATTTGTGTTGCATCCGCGCCGAGAAGTCCGAGTGCCTCTTCGGTCGTGATGCCGGTGCAGAACTCGCCATGTAAATTGGCGATGGTCATCGCATGCACCAGTTCCGCATCGTAATCGGTACCGTCGGGTCCGACCCGATTGGTGCACGCGCAGGCATCGGTTACCAGGTAGGTATCAAATCCCATATTGCCAGCCATCCGTACCGTGGTCGCGACGCACATATTCGTGAAAAAACCGACAGCGACCAGGCGATCGATTCCGCGGCGGCGCAAGTCAATTTCAAGACTTGTTCCGATGAAGCCACTGTTGACGTCCTTTTCAAAAACAGACTCCTCAGCGCGAGGTTCCAGGCCAGACTTAAAAGCACCCCCCGGTTCACAAAGCTTTAAAGGAGAGGCGGCCTCGCGGGAATCATGCGCGGTGTAAAGCACCGGCAGCTCGGCAGCTCGCCAGGCGGCCAGCAGTTTACCGATATGCGTTTCGGCTTCGGGGTTATTGCGTCGTCCTTCAGTGCCGCCCCAATGTTTGAGGACATCGACTCCCTCCTGAACGTCAATCATCAGAAGGGCCGTGTCTGTACCGAACTTTCGTATCATAATTTGCTTCCTCTCGATTCGCATGGGCAAGATGTTGTCTGCGAAGGGCTGATTGTACACTTTCAAAAGCTCGTGCGGAGGGAGGAGGATGGAGCGTAAAGATTCGGCAAAATTGATCGCTCGCAGCGTCTTGCTCCGATTGGTAGAATAGCGGTAAAGAAGACGTCGGCCGTAATGAGTGACCCTTTCCATGCTTTTGTAGGCGTCATCGTAATGGGCTTAATACTCCAGCAATTTGCAACGCTAATAATCTGTCTCTTTTTGTCGCTTGCGAATGTTTTTGCCGATCCGCCGGCGGTGAAACCGGCCTCTCCATCGCAAAATGCTGCCCCGAACCAAGCGGAGGAGTCGATCTCTCTCGCTGAAATTCGTCGATTGGTCGGGCAACTTGATGCGAATCGTTTTTCGGACCGGGAGCTCGCCGGAAAACGACTTCAGGCCATCGGTAAACCGGCAATCGGACCATTGGCGACTGCCGCCCCCCGTGGCAGCTTGGAGTTGCAGCAGCGTGCGATGCAGGTGCTCGAATCGTTCTATCGATCGGCAGACGAAAACCTTTGTGATGCGGCAAAGTTAGCGCTCGAAACGTTGGCCGCTAGTCCGCACAAAAGCATTGCGCGTCGCGCTGCAGAGATTCTTCAATCGCCACCATACGGGCTCCAACCGGGCAACTGGTTGGGCAAAGGCTTGGTTCATGGTTTGGGTGGGGTGCGACCCATTAAACTGGGCGGAGCCGGAGGGATTGTGATCGGGGGAGGTGAAGTACGCCTGGGGCAGGGCGCCCAGATCGTGGTGTCTGGACTCGAGGACGACATCCGCTTTGTTGATATTATTCAAGGAAGTGGGCTGGGCGTTTTGATTATCGAAAATAAGAAAAGCGGGATGATCGAAGTGTACACCTGTCAGCAGTTGCCGACAGGAAACGCGGACTATGAGAGGTATCGGGCAGAAAATGTCGAACAACTTCGGCGGGAGCATCCGAAGATTTACGCCTTCTTTGAAAAGTTTAAAGGCTATCAGGGAGGTATGGTCATGAATGGTGCCGTTTCAATCCAATGAGCGGTGGATGTTCGGCGGTAAATTTTACGGACATGATGAAGTTGAATTGCATCTTTCATCCGCAGCGGCGTCCTCGTTAAGGGGTTGAAGCACCCTCTGTTTCCGCATCGACGCGTTGTTTGAGCTTATCGACCTCTTCGCGGAACGATTCATTTTCCTCGCGCAGTTTATCCAGTTGTCCCCGTAAGGCTTCGAGCGATTCGGGCGTGTCTTGCTTTTTGCGTATCTTTTTCAGGGCTTCTGCCGCCGCTTTCTTTTTGCGGTCACCTTTGGGACCACGATGAAAGGCCCGCACTGCATCCATGGTCGCCGGATCGCCGAGTGTGCCGAGGGCATTGATTGCCGCAATTTGTACTTTTTCTCTTGGATGATTCAGGTAGCCAATGAGAAAGTCGCGCACTTGCTGCCGATCCTCAAGGTCCTTGCCCAGGTAGGCAACCGCCTCGAGGGCACCGGGAAGCGTTTTGGAAGGGAAGGCAACATCCTGTTCGATAACTTGCTGCATCAGAGGAAGAAACGTCGCATCCTCACGAGCCCTGGCAGCATCCATGGCGGCCGCCGCCACTGCATTGTCGTAGCTTTCGACCTGCAATAACCGCTGGATCTGTGCTGCGACATCGCTACCCGTATATTTTCCCAGAGGCCGGATCGCATCGGCCACAATATCGGGGTTCGTTTCGTTCTGTACTATCGCCAGCAGCGCTTCTTTCGCATCCGGATGGAAATAGCTTCCGATTGCGCGAACAACTTGTCGCCGTACCCGGGCATCCGCTTGCTCGCGCGAGGCGATCAGGGCCGCGAGCGCTTTTGGCGTGCCGATATCGGCCAGCGCCTGCGCCGCCTGCCGCCGCACACCGAAAAATGCGTCACCTTGCAGCGCAGTTTTCAGGGCGTCGATGGATCGCTGGTCGTCTTTGTCGTTCAGCGCATCGGCCGCGAGGAGCCTCCCCACCACATCATCTTGCAGTTGAAGTTGGGCGTAGAGCATCTCGTTCGGTTTATCAAAATCAATCGACCCTAAAACCTGGGTGCGAGCGTCAAAGCGAACCACATCCGGTTTTTCCGGTAAGGGCACATAGAAATCCTGCATCTTTTTGTTGACCATGACGTCGCGATCGACGACAAAATCGGGTCCCACAAATCGGAGTGTCAGCGGCAGATCAAACAACGGGGGATCCGCAGCATTTTTTGCCGGATCCTTTTCTTTGCCCTTGGCGACTGCCGCAGCTTGCAACTGTTCGACAGAAATTTTGGCAAGCTTTTCGTGGGGCATCCAATCGTAGGACACCTTCAAATCGGGGTGACCCGGATTGTGCACCCATTGATCAAAAAACGGCAACAGCGAAAGCCCGGTGATTTCTTCGAAGGCCTGTTGCAAATCATGGGTGTCGACACTGCTCAGTTCATTTTTTCTCAGATAGTGGGTGACGCAGCGACGAAAGAGGTCTTCACCCAATTGTGTGCGGAGCATGTGTAGCACCCAACCCCCTTTCGCATACGCCCGCTGATCGAATTGGTCCCAGGCGTGGTTGTACTTTCGCGATACGATCGGCCGTTTTTCATCTTTGTTGTAAAGAATGCCTTTGCGATCGTTGTAAACCGTGTGGAGCAGCGCATCATTGCCATTTTTATAGCCGTCGTACAAATAGGAATAGTAAACGGCAAAACCTTCATTGAGATAGAGTTCGCTCCAGTCTTTACAGGTCACAAGATCACCGAACCATTGGTGCACCAACTCGTGTGCAATGAGTCCGTAGAGATCGCGGAGATTTTCGCTCTCACTCGGAAATACGGCAATCGGATTGAGTACGGTCAGCGACGTGTTTTCCATGCCACCGATGTGGTAGTCCTCCACGACAACTTGATCATACTTGGGCCATGGATAGGGAACTGCCAGTTCTTCTTCCAGAAATTTAAGGATGTCAGCCGTATCGCGGAACCCGTTGGCAGCGTGCGGGGCGCGGCTTTGTGGCGTAAAAAATCGTATGGGAATATCCTTGTATTGATCTTCCAACTTGGCAAAGTTGCCAGCAGCCAGGGCGATCAGATACGCGACGTGCGGTTTCTCTTGCAGGTAGTGCACACGCTTCATGCCGTCCGCCTCTTTGGCTTCTTCTACCAGGCGACCATTAGAAAGGACGGTGAATTGCTCGGGCACGTGACAAATCACCTCGCTGGTGAACCGCTCGTTGGGATAATCGATGCTCGGAAACCAATGCCTGGATTCATGCGGTTCACCTTGGGTCCAAATATGGGTGTCTTGGTCACGGAAGCCGAGTTCGGGCGTGCGGAAATAGAGGCCCCGGCGTGGTTCGGCCGAATAATCGATGCGAAGGGTCACCTGTTTGTCGGGTTGCACCGGTGGGTCAAACGCAATTTCCAGGCCATCGTTGGTCAGTTCATAGCCGGCCAGGGCAACATTGGCTTTGATCTTTTTGATGTTTAAATCGACAGCCCCCAGGGTGAGTTCCCGCAGCGGGCGTGCGATCGGTGTAAACGTCAGCACACATTGACCGGTGACCGTGCGAGCCTTGAGGTCGGGAGTGACATCTAAACGCAGATGCTGAAGATCGACTTTCCGATCGGGTGCGTACTGCCTGCCGCTGGCACTCGGCTTGAGTTGATTGATAAAGTCGAATGGAGGCCGGCAGTAGCGACAGGCGCGCATTTGTTCAAAGTTCGACTCCTCTCCGTGTAAAAATGGCACGCATAGAAAGCAGATCGCGATCAGCAAAACCGGCCGAAATCGGGGCAGCATAAGGCACCTCGGGTGCAGGGAACAAATCGGGTTAACCCTTCCCAGTATCGCTGCTCCCGCTATCAGGGGCAAGTTGGCGTTCGGCGTGCAGAAGTTCCTTGTTTGAATCTAAAACATAAAAAAGCCCGGCCGATTTCTCGGTCGGGCTCGAAGTTCAAAAGAAGATTAATAAGTTTTCAGGCCGAATTATTTACGGCGACGAAGCATGAGGAGACCGATCGCACCACCAAGCATCAACAAGGCAGCGGTCGGCTCCGGCACAATCGTGCCGTTCCGCAGCGCGGTAAAGTCCTGTGTGATCGTTCCTGCCGACCAGACGTTGGGGGCACCAAAGCTGCTGCTTGTCCCATCGTTGTAATCGTCTTTATTGAGATATGGTGTGGGGTCCGCCTCCAACTTGCCAATTTCCTTGGAGCTAATTCCACCAAAATCATCTTCGACCACCGAAAAGACTTCCACATCGGAGGCATCAAAGATATGGAAGTGCATGTCATTATTGCCCACGGAAAAATTACCTGCCCCATCTCCATCAATATTGGTTTGGGCGGTCACCAGCGGCGACCCGGAAGTTGCTTCCTCGAGCGTGCTGACATGAATCCACCAGTCATCGGCAGCTGGATCGTAGCTCGTGTCGGTGGAAAGATCGATCGTTGCTTCGAACGAACCGTCGACCTGATCCGGATGCGTGAAATTGCGCTCACCACTTCCGTTGTCTGTCGTATCCACTTGAATGAATTGCTGTTCGCTGAAGGTAATGATTGTCCCGGCTTGCAGATTATTCCAGATGTCATCATTGGAAAGTTCTAGAATCCCGTGATCGATGGTCCCATCGCCATACCACAGGTCGGTCCCATCACCATTATCAGAACCTTCTTCGACCCAACGAATTTCCCAACCACGCATGTCGACATTTTGCCCGGTCACGACGAGTTCAAACCAATTGCCACCATTGCCCTGCACGCGACCGTCCGGCATTCCAGCAAACGATGCAAAGTAAGCATCACCTTTGGACGAGTCGACATAGTCGTTGCCGTCAATGTACTTGCCACTGCTGATGGAGTTGTACTCGTTCATGATGACCGGATAAGAGATTGCAAGCACTGTGGTGGGGATGGCGGACAGTAAGCTCGCCAACGTCGCCCCGATAAATTTTTTAATCATTAGTCTGGTTTCCTCGCTCTTAAGACCTTGGGTTCATAGAAACCCCTGGGTGGGGTGAAATGACTCAAGCGTTTTACGACCGCTCGATGAAGAAAAGATAAAGACAGAGCGTGGGAAAGATGAATTTTATCTGATTTATGAATCGCGCGAATTGCAACACGAGCGGCACGACATCCGCGCTCAAGACGAGGCAAGCTGTCCACCACCGCGGACTTCAAATAACCGGGTTGTTCCGCTTACTTCAAAAGCAACCAACAGCAGCGGTTTCCCGGTGGGGGAACGACTGGCGGGGATGAATGCCATGGTTTCCGGTCCTAGGTCTTGCTTATTTTGCACATCAGATTTACTTTGCGAAGATTCTCTTCCTGAGACCATGTCAAGCAGTGCAGGTTGTCTCGGATTGGTAACATCGTACACAGCGATAACGCTGGCTCGCTCAAGCGCAATAAATGCTAGAGTTCGATCACCCACTTTGCCCACCGTAATTCCCTCCGGTTCCGGACCCCGTTTGTGACTCCGATCATCCATCTCGGCATTACGATCATGGCTTGAGTTGAAGTGGGCCGGCCACCGTCGGGCAACTTCGCGTTCGAGCCGGTCGCCACTGTCGAAAACCAGCGTGCCATCCGCCGAACGAATCGAAAATGATCGTCCTCCGAAACTTAATAACCGATCGGGATAGCGGGCACGATCGACTTCTGAGACTGAAATCTCTAATCTCGCGAGTCGTTTTTGATCTTGCTTAGAAATTCCATTGAGCAGCTTTGTCTTGCCTGCTTTTTTAACCTCGCTGTGACCACGGCAGTCACGCGGGTCCCCTTCATCGGCAGTTAAAAGATAGATTTCGCCATCGACTTGCATCGTCGCAATTGCATCGGGCTGATAAAGGCCCCACACAGGCGCAGTTTCAATTTTGATACAACCCTTTTTATTTTTTCCATCGCAGTCGCTCACATCCATAGCATTGCCTTTGACGCCATGGTTTTTCAGGCCGCAGGTGAAAATATTCGATATTTTTCGGTTACCGATATCAAGCATCGCAATGGCATTGTTTTCCTGCAAGGTGATCCATGCGTGTTTGGCGTCCGGGGCGATGGCAATGTACTCAGGTTCTAAATCCTCAGCCACCGTTGCCCGTTTATCGGCATGTTTTTTACTAGGACCGCAGATGCGAACGCCTTGAGCGATCAATTGATCTCGCTGTGAATTAAATGACTCAAAGCCGACCATTGTGAGTTCCGGTTTCACATTCACACCCCGCCAGTGAATCAGGCTGATTGATCCCGGAGGGTCGATATCATAATCCTTATTGGGCTGCCCTTCATTGGCGACGAGTACGGTTTTCTGATCGGGTGCGATACAAACCATATCGGGATTGGCACCCACCTCGAGTTGCTCAAGTACATTACCGCTCGCAGGATCAAGAAAGAGCAATTTGCCCTTATCCGTTTCTCGCGGCGCCGCAACAGCCACGGCCAGGAAAGCATCGCATACCGCTAGGCTGTTGGGCTGCCCCGTTTTGGATAAGTCCCAGCGTGCGATCAGTTCACCCGTTTTCAAATCAAGCACATCGACGCAATCTTCATCTGCATTGGTCACATACACACGGCCACGTTGTGGCAAGCAGGCGACCACCTCGGCCGCGCTTTTATCAAATCGGCCATGGGTATGCGACCAGATGGGATGCAGGGTCACCGATGAATCACCCAAAAGATACGATGGCGATGCCAGCCATACGAGTAGCAACACAGAGCAAGGTGCGGCATATCGGGATGAACGATTCAGTCGTCGACACATGATATCAGATCCCTTGATATTCGAGGTGAAATTCAGCGATTCGATTGCGGTGCGGCTAATCCTTAAGAAAACTCATATCAACGCCTTCCCGCCCGTCCTTACTAGCCATCGCCAACAATACGTCCAGCTCGGCATCGGACGAAACATGGTGCACAGAATTGTCGGCCATTAACACGTTGACGCCACCCGGGTGGTCGGCAAACATATCCTGATCATCCCAAGAACCATCAAAATCCTCATCCGGATGACAGGGACATTTCTGCGTTTGCCCGTCGAGCGGTTCGCCCGGAGTGCAGTTGATCATATGACGCAGGGAAGAAACATTTTTTCCACTGGCCCATGCCGCATCCCCGCCATCCGCGCGACCTGTGCATTCACTGATCAGTAATGTCCGCGATGTGCCATCAATAATTTTTCGAGCTCGAACCGGAAGCATCAGATAATCGTCGTCATTGGTCGGGTCTCCCCCGGCAACGAGTATTTTCTGGTTGGTCGTATCCTCGTCGGCGTTCTTGAGTGACGTCATCACACCACGATTGATGCCATATTCTTTTCCCGAAGGATCGACCCATTCATCGCGAGGACCTTTGAAAGCCAGATAATCAATCACACCCATGCCATCATCGTTGCGCATGTTTGCCGGTCCGCCACGAAAGGGGTGTAACGTTCGGGAACTCGGACATGTATAAGTAGGAATCAGATCACTGGCTGGTCCATTGTTGGTCGCACCTTGGTCGCCCTTCACAATTAAGTTCGGTGCTTCGTCCAGCTCTTTTGTGAAATCAAATTGATCGTAAAGATCCTGCCTCTCGATATAGGGGAGCATGAACAGTGACCAGCTAAATTTTTCACCATCCGATTCAAACCGCCTTTGTCCGGGAGGATAATAACCACGCTGAGTGAGGTGAATATTTACGCCAAGCCCGATTTGCCGAAGGTTGTTGCCGCACTTGATACGATTGGCCGCTTCTTTCACCTGACCAAGTGCTGGTAGCAGCAGCGCGACAAGGATACCGATGATGGCAATCACTACCAGTAATTCCACGAGAGTAAAACCTCGCAAAGACCGACTCGTTGTTTTTAGAAATTCTGATTTTTGACGCACTTGATATGCCCTCGCGCTTACCGTGTATTGGCTTGTGGTGAAATGACGGCAATACTCTAGGGGCAATATGTGAAGCAAAGATGAAGCTCAGGTGTACGCTTCGTTAATTCATCTTTTGTGTTGAAGATGCGTAGTTTGCATCAAATACAAAGGGGAACTTACGAAAATATTGGCAAGTTCCGCTTAACGTCATCTCACAAAAGGCTCGAAAGAGATGCAAGCAATCTTGAGAGTCGCAAAGATTTAACTTCGACGACGAAGTCCGAGCAGTCGCCATGAAGAGGCGAAATAGGGCTATTTGGATGACCGTGCGTCGGGCCAGAGAGGCGACTCGCGATGCGCTTGATTCATCATTTGCTTTGCAGTTGCCACCTGCTGCGGATGCTTCGCGGAGATGTCTCTCTGTTCGGCGATATCCGTTTTCAGGTTGTATAGCGCTACACTTTCGGAACCGAGTGGATTGCGAATGGCTTTATAGTCTCCGAAGCGGACCGCTTGCCTTGGATGACCGCCGTGTAACTCCCAATAAAGATAGGCATGGTTTTGCTGCTCAGCGGTGTCACCCAGCAGCGTCGGCAGCAAGCTAATGCTCTGTCGTTCAATGTCATCCTCTGGCAGAGGTACCCCCGCCAGTTCGCAGAACGTGGCGAAAAAGTCGCCGAAATAAGCCAGGTGATCGGTTACGACATCGGCGGGAATGGTGCCTGTCCAGCGGGCAATCAAGGGTACCCGTAGCCCGCCCTCGAACAGTCCGAACTTCCGCCCACGCAATCCGCCTGCCGCGTTAAAAAAATCGGGGTCATGGCCTGCTTCACTGTGAGGCCCGTTATCAGAGGTGAAAAGGACAACCGTGTTTTGATCCAGATTCAACTGCTTGAGTTTATCGAGTAACTGACCGACTCCCGCATCCAGGTGACTAATCATGGCCGCCTGTCCCTTGTTTTGTTCTGTCCAATCCAACTTTGCATAGTCACCCAGGTCAGGAACCTCCGTGCCGTTGCCGGTGAGTTTGCGGGCCTCCGGATTGGCGTGGGGAATGGTCGGAGTCAGTAATAAAAAGAAGGGGTGCTCGCGGTTTTGCTCCACCCAAGCGAGCGATTCATCGATGAATCGATCCTGGCTATATGCGACCTTTTTCGTCGCCATTCCGCCGACAAAACCGGCGTACCCCGGGGGAAGATCGCGGACGACATTGCCCAGCGGGACCTTGATGTTGTTTTTCCAGAGATAGCTCGGATAGTGATTGTGGGCGTGAACGGTGTTCAAGTAGCCATAAAAATAATCGAAACCTTGATCTTCGGGTCGACCTCCTGTCTCCGGCAAATCGCCGCCGATCGCCCACTTGCCGATCACGGCGGTGGCATAGCCGCTTTGGCGAAGCACTTCGGCAATTGTAACATCGTCAGGCCGGAGAGTTTGAATGTTTGGCGGACCATTGTCACGAATGCGACAGCGGCCCGTGTGTTCCCCCGTAAGCAGCACATTACGAGAAGACGCACATAAACTGGCACCGGCATAGAACTGGGTGAACCGCATGCCCTCTCGTGCCATTTGATCGATCGCGGGCGTCTTGATTTTCTGCTGCCCGTAACAACCTAACTCGCCATAACCCAGGTCATCGGCCACAATCAAAATGATATTGGGTCGCCGTCCGCTTCCCGATGGTTTCGCCGCAACCGCTTTGGCGGGGATCGGTGTGGTCGCGATCGACAGGACAAACCAGCAAAACCATTGCTGCCGCAGGCCACGCATATTCAGAACTCCTTGCGGGACGCTGCTTAGTGTGCTTCAGCCTCACCGATCGAGAGTTCTTCACCTCGATCGGTCACCACTTCGCGAAGCCACTGTTCCGGGTAGCTGACCTCTTTTGGTGGTCCTTCCGGAGTTTTTTGGTAGCCGTCGATATTCTTGGTCAACATTGCATTGTAAAGCTGCAACCAACGCTCAAAGAGCCCATTGCCAGTGTTGACGCCATAATCGGTCAGAAACTGATGCATTTTCTCTTTGTCGGACTCATACAGGCGAAGTGCCATTTCGTCAATTTCCGGCATCATCTTCAAATAGAACTCCTCCTGCGTCCGTTGCACCTTCACAATGTCGTCAATCACTCGGGAGTATCGATCGTAGGCGTAGTTAGAGACAAGATTGAAGACCCACCAGGCGCTATCGAGTGAGACCTGATCATAGTTGCCGGTGTTGTAGGGCTTGGGGACATCGGTAATGCCAACATAAAACGGCGCAAAGCACGAGGTGTAAGCATCATCGGGTGTGAACCAATAGACGCCGCCAATCGGGTCCGGCAGCCAGTTGCGGCTTTGGGCAATCCAGACGCAGGCTGCTTGTTGGCTTGAGACGGGGCGTTCCCAGGCATAATTTTTGTCATCGATTTGGAATGTCAGTCCGCGGAAGCGATAGGGTGATCCGAACGGCCCGGCATCAATGCCTTTGGTCATGTCCCAGGGCGTTCCCTCAAAGTGATCCCGCATGAGTTGCATTACATCGTGGACGGTGACTTTTTTGTCGGGCACGATGAACAGCGGATAGGGTTCAGCTCCGTCAACGGCACGAAAGAAATCACTGGAGAGATTTTGGCTCGGTGCGGCCCGGCGGAAAATGCTCCAGATCCGTCCGGCACAAGCACGCTGGATGAGTGTGCTGATATCGGGATGATAGGCATCCCGAAAACTGAAAGGTTTGCCGGAGTCGGGGTCATAAAAACCCTGTTCCTCTGCAAAGCTGATCACATCTTTGGAGTAAATCCAGTTTTCCGGGTCGTCCAGGGGAAAGGTCGTGACCCGACTCATGTTGGCATGCGCCGAGATCGCACCGTCAGGGATGCGGGCGGCAACCCAGACCGCACCTTTCTGCTCGCCTTTACCCATGATCTCCATGAGCCAGACTTCGTTTTTGTCACCGATTGAAAGCGTCTCACCGGTGCTGCCATAGCCATAGGTCTGCATCAAACGGTCGATTTCCGCAATTGCTTCTCTCGCGGTTTTGCTTCGTCGCAATCCCAGCACCATGAGGCGATCGTAGGTCAGGGCGGTCTCGTTTTTGTTCGCCAGTTCGACCCGTCCGTTGGTGGTCGTCTCGCCAATGGAGACCTGGAACTCGTTCATGTGGTTCAGCACTTTGTAGACTGGTCCGTCGTAGTCCGCGATGGACGGATGCAAATTCTCTCCCTGCGGTTTCTTGCCCGCTTCAGAAACCGAGAGCATGCCCGCTCCGGTTCCATCGACGGAGAAACTCACAAATACTGATCCGTCGGCCGATGCGCCCCGCGAGACAAGGATATTCGTGCAGGCCTCACTCAGTCTCAGCGGGCCGAGGGCAAAGATGGTCACTGTGGCAAGTGTGCAAGCTGCAAGAAACAGGGAGCGAAAGGGGGTGAAGTGTCCTGTGCGATGGATCATGAGTGAGAGTGCCCTCAAAACAGATGCTCGGGGAGATAAAAAAGATCCGCGATAGCGGAAGCCTCCGGATTTTAAGGCTCTGCGGCCATGTACGCAAGTTCGTCCAGCGACTGGTTCAAACGCTTTTAAACCAAGTCTTACGCTCTGACACATGTTATTTTCATTCGCTCAGAGCGTAATTTGCGACGAAGAGTAGACGGAACGCCGGTTGCCATATTTTGTTTACTGTCCGACAATGGGGAGTAGAAAAGATTTTGCATCGGTTTCTAAAGGAGTTCCATGATGTCCAAGGTGTCGAAGGTCGGTCGCAGAGATTTCCTTAAAGGTACGACGGCCGCGGCCGCCGCTGCGTCGTTGCCGTTTTCCCAGCAGGCAGAAGCCGCGCCGGCACTTGTCAAAACCGATCAACCCATTCCACCTCAGCGGGTCCAGTTGCTTTATGGAATGCATGCCTACACTGACAAGTTGAGTGTTGAGCCTGGGGACGAAGTTCAATTTCTCACCAATAGCACTGTGCCCTACAGCCTTTCGGTCTGCCGGCTCGGCGAAGAGGTGGACGACCCGGCAGGCGATAAAATTCTCATGGAGTTTCCCGAATCCGCGCCGCGACTTCAACCGATTCATCCGGGATCGTATGTGCATGTGGATCAGGGAATCACAGCAGATCAGACGCTCGATGCGATGACCATCGAATGCTGGATCCGTCCCTTTCTCTGCAACCAGCCCGCTGGTGTGATCACGCAGTTCGACTTACCGGAGTCAGCTTCCTTTGCGCTGTTTCTCAACCCCGATTGGAGACTCAGTTTTTACCTCGGCGACGGTGAAGGCTATGAGAGCACTCAACTGCATCATTCTCCGTCAAACGTGCTGATGAAAGGTGCATGGAATCATGTGGTCGCACGCTGGGATGGATCTGAAAAATCGATCTGGGTGAACGGTGAGCAGGTTGCCGCCTGGCCGTTCAAAGGCGAGGTGCGCGGCAATGATGTGCCGCTACGTTTGGGTGCCCGTGGCGACTGGGGAGAAGCTTACCGCATGCTCGATGCCGATCTGGCGATGCCGACGATCTATGGTCGGGCCTTGGGCGAGGAAGAAATTAAAACGCGATATCGCGAGCAGGGACTCGTGCAACCGCAAGGTGGCGATGAAATCATTGCCTGTTGGCCATTGAGTGAGGAGCGTGGCGAGGTGGTCGCTGATATCAGTGGTCATGGGCGTCACGGGCGAATCATCAATTTTGGTACCTGGATGGTAGGAGGTCCTTCCTTTGACCCGGCAAGTGTCTCGCGTTGGCAAGACTATGTTCCCCAGGCAGATCCGACACGAGGTCACAGTCTACGGCTTGCTTCTGATGATCTGTTTGATTGCCGTTGGGAACCGACGCACTCGTTTCGCATTCCGGATGATGCCCGCAGTGGATTTTATGTCGGTCGTTACCGTTACAAATTGAACGGAACGGATCGACTCTACGACGTTTTATTTTTTGTCCGTCCGCGGGCCGATGCAAAGCAGAAGGCACAAGTCTGCCTGCTCGCAGCAACCAACAGTTATCGAGCCTATACCTACAAGCCCTTCGCCGAAGTCCCACCGAGACTCAAATGGAATGACTATTCGATTTCCAACAGCCCGGGCGACCCCCCGAACTACAGTTTCTATGAGAGTAATAACGCGGGGAATGTTACCTACCGGTTGGGACTCCAAATGCCGTCGCCCAACAGCGGGCCATACGTGAATTCCATGATGCATGGTTTGGAGCACAACTATAGCCACCTGGCTCGGGCCGATCGACTGACCGAAGTCTGGCTCGAAAAAGCGGGGTATGACTACGATGTGATTACGGATCTCGACCTGCACCAGAATCCGGACATTCTCAAAGGCTACAAAGTTTTCATTATCAATGGTCACAGTGAATATTGGTCGATCCCTGCGTGCAAGGCGGTAGAAAAATATCTGGAAGAGGATGACGGCAATGTGGTTGTGATGAGTGGCAACACAATGTTCTGGCGTGTGACATATGATGAGAATTACCGGACCATCGAGTGCCGCAAAATCGATGCCCCCGGTAATCCGATTCCACCCTCCAAGCGCGGAGAATCGTATCACAGTGATGATTTTGCACGTGGCGGTTTGCTGCGTGATTGCGGTCAACCGGCCTGGAAAATCTTGGGCCTCGAATGCCTCGGTTGGGATGGCGAGGTCAACAGTATGGGTGCCTTTGTCGCCGCCAACACCGATCATTTCCTGTACCATGAACCGGAAGAGACCGGTTTAAAGGATGGCGAGCACTTCGGCATCGCCGAAGGCGGATTTCCCTGTGCCGGCGGCCACGAGTTTGACGTTCGCGTTTCCACGCTGAAAAAGTTACAGCAGGGCCCGGTGCCTGAGGGGGCTCCGGTTCCGGAAGAGCCGGACGGCATCGATTATCTGGGACACAGCATCCATCAGTGGAAACCGGCTGGTTATATCTGCGATTATTACACGCGAAGAATCACCGATGACGGGGATCTGGGGGGAGAGATGGTTTATTGGACACGCCCCACCGGAGGAAAAGTGTTTCACGCTGGTGTGATTGCCGGGGGCTGGGTGCTTTCGTTTGATCCGAAGTACCAGACCCTCATGCGGAATGTGATGGCAAACTTCGGAGTCGAGCGAAACGTGTAGTCACCGCGGCACCGCTGCAAATCACATTCGCTCAGCCGCTCAGCTGATCAGGTCGGTAATCACGCGCGGTTCATCGGCTGGTCCGATGAGTCGTTGATTCAGCCCCTGGTAGGGCACGCTGAACTTATGAGGGTCAAAGCCCAAAAGGTTCAGAATCGTCGCCTGCAGGTCATGGATGTGCATCTTTTTGTCAGCCACGTGATAGCCCAAATCGTCGGTGCTGCCGTAGGAGAAACCGGGTTTGATGCCCCCACCTGCCATCCAGAGACTCATGCTGTGCGGATGGTGGTCCCGCCCGAGATATTTAGAATTATCCCGCTTTTCATTCATCGGCGTGCGGCCGAATTCGCCACTCCAGACGACCAGTGTTTCATCGAGCAGGCCGCGTCGCTTCAGATCGGTGAGCAGGGCATAGATCGGCGTGTCGATCTCTTTGCACTTCTTCGGCAGATGCTCGACAATGTCGTTGCTTGCAGCGGTGCCGTGAATATCCCAACCCCAATCGAAGAGCTGCACAAACCGGACACCACTCTCAACCAACCGGCGGGCGAGCAGGCAATTATTTGCAAAGGAAGTTTCGCCCGGTTGGGAGCCATAAAATTCGTGCGTCGCAGCCGATTCCCTGCCGATATCCATCACCTCCGGCACACTGATCTGCATGCGATACGCCATTTCATACTGAGCGATGCGCGTCGCAATTTCCGGATCGCCCTGCTGCGACATTTGCAACTCGTTGAGTTGCTTCAGCGCATCGAGCGAAAGTCGCCTGACCTGCCGGTTCATCCCTGCCGGATTGTTAACATACAGGACAGGTTCCCCCTTGGTGCGACACTGAACGCCTTGAAAGACTCCGGGCAAAAATCCCGAGCCCCACGCGCTCTTGCCGGCACTGGGCACCTTATTGCCCGAAACCAGCACCACAAAGCCGGGCAGATCCTGATTTTCACTTCCCAGTCCGTAGGTGATCCAGGAACCCATCGAGGGCTTGCCGAACTGCGGACTACCGGTGTAGAGCAGCATCTGTGCGGGCGCGTGGTTGAACTGATCGCTGTGCATCGAGCGGACGATGCACAGATCATCCGCAAGCGAGGAGAGCCGAGGCAGAAGCTCGGAAATTTCCTGTCCGCTTTCGCCATGCTTGGAAAACTTATAGGGTGTCCCCAGCAATTGAGGGTGTCCTTTAATAAAGGCGAATCGTTCGCCTTTCAGATATTCGTCAGGACAATCCTTGTTGTTGTACTGCTGCAGTTTCGGTTTGTAGTCGAACAGTTCCTGCTGTGGCGGAGAGCCGGCCATATGCAGGTAGATCACATTTCGCGCTTTGGCAGGCAGCGGTGGCAGCTTGGCCGCGAGTGGCTGTGCAATCTTTGCCCCCTCATGACTGGCGGCAGCGCCGTCTGCGGCCAAAAGCTGACCCAGCGCGGCAGCACCAATGCCGGCTGTAGACCGACCCAGAAAATGCCTGCGGGTCAGATTCCAAAGTTGCTGTGAATGCTGCATCGACTTCTCCAATCGTTCTCAGCCTTTGGTGAGTGTTTCATCAAGGTTCAGGAGCATGTTGCCGATCACCGTCCATACCGCCAGCGTGACGGTGTCTTCCCCGTCCGCACCCGCCATCTCGGCGGCTGCTTTTGAGTCTTTGCTGTAATGCTCAAACGCCGCCTCATAAAGCGAATTGATATTTTCTATTTCTTCTTCACGTGGCGGGCGGACGAGGCAGCGGCGGAAAATATAATCAATTCCATCTTGGGTCGTTGCCGGATTGCTGGCGACCGTGTCGCTAGCCAATGCTTGTGCAGCTTCCACGAAGGCAGGGTCATTGAGGGTAACAAGGGCCGCCAGCGGGGTGTTGGTACGTATACGACGAACCGTGCAGATCTCTCGACTTGTGGCGTCAAAGGCCATCATGGCCGGATAGGGACTCGTTCGTCGCCAGAACGTGTAGAGCCCGCGACGATAGCGATCTTCGCCCATGCTGGTCTCCCACTTGTCCCCGCTGTACACCACCTGCCACACGCCCTCCGGCTGTGGAGGCATCACGCTCTTTCCATACATCTTAGTGCTCAATAGTCCGCTGGTGGCCAGTGCCGCATCGCGAACCATTTCTGCCTCAAGTCGAAAACGGGGACCGCGGCAGAAAAGCAGGTTGTCTGGATCGCGCGTCAGTCGCTCCTCATCTGTTTGCGAACTTTGTCGATAGGTCGCGGAGGTGACGATTTCACGGAGCAATGCTTTCATCGACCAACCACTTTCCACAAAACGGAGTGCCAGATAGTCCAGCAATTCCGGGTGCGTCGGGGGTTGTCCCTGTGTACCGAAATCTTCGCTTGTTTCCACCAGACCACGACCGAAGATCTTCTCCCAAAAACGATTCACCGTCACACGTGCAGTGAGCGGATTGTCAGTGTCCATAATCCACTGCGCAAGACCTAAACGATCTGTTGAGGCGTCCTCTGGCAGAGGGTGCAGAGCTGCGGGGATTCCTGGTTCCACGGCGGGCCCTTTGTCCAGAAAACTTCCGCGGATCATTACGTGGGTTTTACGTCGCTGGTAGGGAGGCAGTTCGCGCATAATCGGCACCGTCGGCGCCCGAGCCAGATCGCGTATCTTACGGATTTCAGTTTCAACCCGGAAAATTTCATCATGCAGCGGCTTAAGCAGCGGTGTGATTGTGCGAAAATAGGAAGTAATCTGATCCTGCTGCTCAACGGTTCGCTCGTCCTCGTTCGTTTTAGCAGCCAAGAGTAGGCTCTCCGGCAGCTCGCCAAGTCGAGCGCGGAAGTAGAAACCACTTTTCCCACCACCGTTGGCAATCTTCACCAGCAGATGATTAGTGCCGCTGCGAAGTGTGGCCCGCACTCGATCCTGGTCGGGTAGGGCAGAGCGACCAATTTTGTTGGCGTGAATTGACTGCCCATTGAGCCAGACTTTGATGCCATCGTCACTACCGAAATAAAATTCCACCGGGCCAGCCTCTTCCGTATCAACGGTTCGATAGAGGTAGGTCGCAACATAGTCACCGGTCAGGGGATGCACTTTGCCATCGTTATAGTCCGGGCGGGCAGCCCACTTGAGAGCTCCATCCTCGTAATCTGCTTCCAGATCGACTTCGACTTCAGGAGGGAACTTAGTGTCGAACGCACCGCCGAAATCGTTTGCTTCAAATGGACCGATAACCTGCCAAGTGCCATATTCAGGAGGCTGAGGTGGACCCTGCGCGGCAAGTTGACTTGCCCACGCTTTTTCCGCGGCCACTAACTCGGGTGTTTCCTCGAGTAAATTTGCTTTTAGCGATGCTAACTCTTGCATCTTTTCTTCGAGCGGTCCCCGAGACTCAGGGGGCAGTACCTCCATGGTCGGTGTTTCTGATGGCTTATCACTATCTTCGCTCTGATTTAAAAACGCATAGAGCTGATAATACTCTCGTTGCGTGAGAGGATCATATTTGTGCGAGTGACACTGCGCACAGCCGACGGTTAATCCCAGCCATACCTGGCCCGTTGTGTTGACCCGATCCACAATCGCTGCAGTACGGAACTCTTCGTCATCGGTTCCGCCCTCCGTGTTTGTCATCGTATTGCGATGAAAGGCGGTTGCGACCAACTGATCGGTCGTAGGATTCGGTAGCATGTCGCCTGCTAGCTGTTCGATCGTGAATTGATCGAATGGCATGTCGCCGTTAAAGGCTTTAATAACCCAATCGCGAAACGAATAGATCGTACGGCGTGCATCTTTTTCGTATCCCTGAGTGTCGGCATAGCGTGCCAAGTCAAGCCACATCCGGGCCCAACGTTCCCCGTATTCAGGGGATGAGAGCAAACGATCGACAAGTCGCTCATAGGCTCCCGGTTCAGTGTCGTTCAGGAAGGTATCCACTTG